>JAKAVH010000113.1 GCA_021827545.1 Thermoplasmata archaeon | reverse complement strand
GACCCGAGCCCGGCCCGACGTGCTCGCGGTCGCCGTCGAGCTGGAGCGACGCCGGGAGCCGTACTGCCTCGCGGTCGTCACCCACGTCCGTGCCCCGACCTCGGGCAAGCCGGGATCGAAGGCGCTAGTCCGAGCCGACGGTTCGGTGGTCGGGTGGATCGGGGGCAGCTGTTCCCGCCACGCGTTGCTGTCGGAGGCGCGCGCCGCGCTCGAAGACGGCGTTCCCCGCGTGCTCCGTCTGCGGCCCGGAACGGAGGCACGACCCCCCTCCGAAGCCGGAACGGTCGACCGGGTCCTGGAATGTGACAGTGGAGGATCGATGGAGATCTACCTAGAACCGCACGGACCCGCGCCCCAGCTCGTCGTGATCGGAGACTCGCCGGTGGCCGAAGCCCTCTCCTCGCTGGGCCGGCTGCTCGGGCTGCGGGTCGTGGTGGCCGGACCGGGGATCGAGCCGAGTCGGTTCCCGGACGCGGACGAAATCGCGGAGGACCTCTCCGAGCTCGGGGCCAAACTCGACCGCACGTCGTACGGGGTCGTCGCGACGATGGCGAGCTACGATGCGATGGGTCTTGAGGTCCTGCTCCGCTCGCCGGCCCCGTACGTCGCCCTCGTCGCCAGCCGACGGCGCGCGGAACGCCTCCGGGAAGAGCTCCGGGGACGGGGCGTGGCGGAAGAGCGGATTCTTCGGCTGAAGAGCCCGGCGGGGCTGGACCTGGCCGCCCAGACCCCCGAAGAGATCGCGCTGAGCGTCGCCGCCGAGATCGTCCGCGAGCGCCGCTCGACGCGGCCGAATCCGTCGGCGGCCGGTGGAGCGGCCGGGCACGGCTCCCACCCCCCGGCATCCATCGATCCCGTCTGCCAGATGGAGGTCGATCCCGCATCGACGCCCTTGCGGTCGACCTACGACGGGGCGACCTACTACTTCTGCTCGGAGAGCTGCCTGGAGCGATTCGAAGCGGAACCGGCGGCGTTCGTCCGCTAGCGCGGAGGCGGTCCGCGCGCCCGGGTAGGGAACGGGCCCGTTCAGTTGTCCGACGGTCCCCCGGGTCCGAGCGGACCCGAGGCCGAGAGGTACGTGACCCGACCCCCGTGGGAGGTTCCCACCGGGCGGAGCGCGTCGGCCGCGTGGACCAGAAGCTCGTACGCCGCCTCCTCCGAGGCCTCGGCTTCATCGTCCCGGGCGGCCCCCGGAACGTAGACCCGCATCGTCCGCGCCTCGATCCCGAGGAGGACAAAGCCCGCGAAATCCCGTCCGGCCCAGGCCAGGAGGCGACCTTCAGGGCGCTCGACGGTGCCGACCCAGCGGAGGGATCCGAACCAGCGTCCCGAGAGCCGACCGAGAATCACCCCGGTGGGAGCACCCGGCGGGAGCTCGACCTGAGCGACCGGATGGAGGCCCGAAGTGAGCTCCGTCAGGGGCCGCGGGGGTTCGCGAAGCGCTCGGTACCCCCCATCCTCGCGATCGACCAGTCCCTCCCGCTCGAGGCGTCGGAGCGCCCGGGCGAGCGACTCCGGATGGGCCCGGAGGAGCCGCCGCAGTCCGCTGAAGGCGACACGACCGGGGAGCCGCTCCAGCGTCCGAAGGATGCGATCGTCCAGCCGACCGGCCGCGATCGGTGCCGTTCCCTCCGGCTCGGGGGCCATGCGTCGCCCTAGAGGCTCCGGGCTCATAGCGCGCCGGTAACGTTCCGGTTACCCCGACCGGCCAACGCACGGCGAGGCGGAGTGACGCCCTCTCCCCCTCCGGTCCGCTCCGATCCTTTTCGGGTGTGACCGGCGATCGCCCGACCCGCTCAATATCCCCACCCAGCCGCTCCCACGGTCGGAGCGTCGAGCTCCGAGAAGGAGAACCGATGAGCGAAGGGGGAGTCGATTGTGAGCCGAGGGGAGGCTACCAGGGGCCGTGGGTCTGGTCCGCGTATCGAGCGTACCACGAGCTCCTGCGCGAGAAGCTGAAGAAGCGGTTCGAAGCGCAGGAGGGCCCGTGGATGGACCGCGTGGCCGACGTGCTCGTCCAGATCGTCAACGCCCGTTGGGAGGGCGGCCGGAAGAAGGAGAAGGAGGAGGAAACGCTCTTCGAGAAGCTTGAGGAGTTGCTCTCCGAATGAGCGCGCCCGAGTTCCCGTTCCCCGCGGGGCCGCACCCCCTGCCTCCAGTCGCGCCCGAGCCGATGGTGCCGCGGCCGGGCCGGGCGCGGGCCGGTCATGGCCCGGGGGCGTCGTGCTGACCGAGATCGAGCGGGCCATCACCTCGGCCGTCGATCGGCTCGGCCCGAGCGTCGCCGGAGTGGAGAGCCTACGGCGTGTGCGGCACCGGGTCCACGGCGCCGTCGTTGTTCCTGCGCACGCGACCGCTATCGTGCTCGACCCGACCGGCTACCTCGTCACGAACCACCACGTGATCGAGGGAACGGTCGGAGTGACCGTTCGGCTCGCGGATGGTAGGGACCTACCCGCACGCGTGGTCGGGGGAGACGAGGGGACGGACCTCGCCGTGGTGAAGGCCGACACGATCGACGTGCCGGCAGCGCCGCTCGGCGACTCGGGATCCCTCCGGGTCGGTCAGATCGTGCTCGCGATCGGCCATGCCCTCGGACTGCCA
>JAKAVH010000121.1 GCA_021827545.1 Thermoplasmata archaeon | reverse complement strand
TGGCTTCCCGAGATCAGGCAGTCGTTGGCCGACTGGGCCTGGTCGACGGGTTGGGGCACGCCCTGGATCGAGCTGTTCGTGACCGGGTTCGGCAGGGCGGTCGCCGAGGGCGTGAGCCCGCCGCCCGAGATCACGCCATCGGCCGGATTCAGCGCGGCGGCGGTGTAGAGCCAGCTTGATGCCGCGACCCCGAAGTGGCCGTCGGCGGTCGGCTTCGCATCGAGCGTCGACATCTGGGCCATCGCCTCGCCGCTCTCGTTGCTCGCCCAAGGCTCGCTCTCACCGCCGAACAGGTTCGCCTCGGCGGGAATGAAGACAAAGCCCTCCCCGACCGCGAACGGTCCGGTCACCCCGATCTCGAGCGCCGGGTAGCTCGTGCCTCCGAAGGATATCGTCGAGGCTGGGGAGTAACTGCCCCGGAGCGACACGTTGCCCGAGGGGGCCATCGAGAGGCTTCCCTGGTCGGGACCGATGACGATGTTCGAGTTCGCGGTGCCGCCCATCGCGGCGTAGTAGTAGGAGAAGGTGATCGTGGCGTTGGCGGCGAACGCGCTCGTCGCAGACCAGTTCTGCGCGGAGGTCCCGAGCGAGAGGGGGAGAAGATCGAGCGCAGGGGCGAAGGCGACGCTCGCGGATCCGCGGAGATCGGCCGCGAGGTAGCGCTCGCGGACGGTCGGCACGCCTTGGCTCCCCGGAAGCGCCGCGAGAAAGCTGTGCGCGCTCTCCGAGACATTCGCGTGGAGGTAGGAGGTGGAGTTCGTGATCGCGAGCGCGGGCACGATGCCGGAGGCCTCGGTGATCTTCCCGCTCGTGGTGAAATTGATGAACGAACGGCTCGACTCCCACTCGCGGAAGTTGAGCCCCGACGAGGAGGTCGGAGATTTGCACGAGGGCGTGCAGAATTCCACGGCGAAGGAGGCTCCTACGGTACGGTTCACGGTCAGTTCGAAGCCCGACGACGTGTTCTGCTGACTGAGGACCACCGAGTAGCCAATCGTCGCGTTGCCCTCGTAGACCCACCCGCCGGGCGCGAGCGCGGGACCGACCGGGATCGATTTCACGAACCCATAGGCCCAGCTCCCCGTGGCGCTGCCCGTGGCGGTCGCGGGGGCCGCCCCGGCCAGCGAACTCGTCCCAAGGACAAACACCATGAACCCGGCGAGGGCTACCGAACCGACCACCGTGCCGACTCCCGACCTCCGCTGCATTGCTACCCTCACCGCGCGCTGGCGGTATCGAGAGATATCGATGCGACCCCCCGTTCTTAAGCGAAAGTTCCGACCCCCCTCGCTCGGGTTGGACCCCGTGCTACATCGTCGCATGGAGGGGGGCGAACCCCGATGCGCGCGCTGACGGAATCCGAAGCCCGGGTCATTGCGGTCCTGCTCGCCGCTCGACCGGATTCTGAGCGTGATCGGCTGCAGCAGATCGGCGTTCCCCGCTCGACGTATCACGCGGTGCGTCGACGGGCGTACGAGGAGGGGTGGTTGCGCGATCGCTACATCCCCCATCCGGCGCCTCTGGGACGGCCCTGGGTCACCTTCTGGGTTGCCCGTCCGTACGCCGATCGGCTCGAGCGGTTCGTCGAGGTGGTCTCCGCCGATCCGGGCAACGTGTTCCTGTGGTCCGGTGCGCAGGTCTCTCTCGCGGTGTTCTTTCACGCGAACCCCGAGGAAGCCCGGCGCGCGGTCGACCGGATCACTCTGGAGCGCCTCGGCCCCGTCCCGATCTCGGTCTCCGTGAACGCCGATGGGCCGGCGGTTCCGGTCTACTTCGACTTCGAAGGCCTCTGGTCCCACCTGGCCGGGCTCGAAGGGACCCTCGCGTACCCCCACGGTCTCGGCGGGGGGAGTGAGGAGGAGCCTGAGGAGGGAACGACGAGGACCACGCCCCACCAGCTCTGGGCGATCGGAGAGCTCTTACGCCGTCCGTTCGCGACGGTCGAGCAGGGCCGGGGCAGTCATCTCGTGGGCCCGTTCGGTCTCCCGTTCTCCCAACGCAAGATGCTGGCGCGCGGGTGGGTCACCCACCGGACGCTCCTCGACCCGTCTCGGCTTCCCCCGTTCCAAGGGAAGGCGGCGGACCAGGTGGTGTTGCTCTCCGGAACGCCCCGACCGGATCGACGGCCCGAAACGCTCTTCGCCACGCTCACCCGCGAGTCGAGGGTGTATCCGTTCCTGTTCACGGTCGGAGAGGAGCGATGGTTACTCGGGGCGCTCGGTGCCTCCGCGCCCTCGTCCGAGCCGAGAACGGATCGGCGCCCCGTGCTTCCGACGCTGCGCGAGTACCTCGAGGGGATCGAGATCATCCAGGCACCCGCGTCCGAGTTCACCCTTCCGGTCGACCACCGCTACGACCGGCTCCTCGAGAGCCCGCGAAGCTCCTCCGTCACGAAGCCCTGATATGTTCTCATCGGACCTTGTCGAGGGGCGCGTAGCCTAGCCTGGATAGGGCACCGGGTTCCTAACCCGGCGGTCGAGGGTTCAAATCCCTCCGCGCCCGCGTCTCTTGTTCCGTCCGTGCAATCCCTTCTCTCGCAGCGCTGGTTGCGAGGCCGGGGTACGACGTTCGAGGTCGGCCGGCGGACCCGCGATCTTCCTGCGTGG
>JAKAVH010000197.1 GCA_021827545.1 Thermoplasmata archaeon | reverse complement strand
CCTAGGCGGGATCGACGGGCGCGAGGCCGGCCCGCTCAGCCGAAGGAGTAGCGGACCCCGTAGGGGCCCCGGGGGAGATGCCAGGTGACCGAGCCCTGATCGCAGGCGATGTCGCACGCCCCGCACTCGACGCAGTCCTCGTAGCGGAAGACCAGACGACCCTCGATCCGCTCGTAGCACTTCGCCGGGCAGGCAAACGTGCAGAACGAATGCGGGCACTTCGCGCAGATCTCGGGCTTGACGGTGATATGCGCGTGGTCCTTCGCGTCGGTCTGGTAGTGGAGGGTGCCGAGCCGTCGCTTCACCTCGACGAACGCGATCCCACCGCCGGCCCCCTCGTCCGACATCGTTGGGTGCGGTTCACCGCGGCTGCTTCGCCAGGATCGCGAGGTCGGAGCGCACCGCCGCGACGCTCGCGCGGAACGCCTCGCGCTCCTCGGGGGTGAGCTCGACCTCGACGACCCGCTCGACGCCCTGACGTCCCAGGACGACCGGCACGCCGATGTAGACGTCCTTCTCCCCGAAGGCCCCCTCGACGTGCGCGCTCACCGGAATGAGACGGTGCTCGTCCCGCGCGACCGTCGTGACCAGCTCGGCCTGGACCGCGCTCGGGGCGTAGAAGGCGCTGCCCGACTTGAGGAGGTTGACGATCTCCCCCCCGCCCTGCTTCGTCCGCTCCACGATCGCCCGGAGCTTCTCGGGCGGGAGGAGCCCCCGCAAGGGCACCCCGCCCACGTTCGTGAGCGAGAGCAGCGGCACCATTGTGTCCCCGTGGGTGCCGAGGACGAACCCCGTGACGTCCCGGGGAGCCACGTGGAGGGCGTCGGCGACGAACGTCCGGAAGCGGGCGGTATCGAGCGTGCCGGACTGACCAAAGACGTGCGCGGGCGGGAGACCGCTCTGCTCGCGGAAGTAGTAGGTCATCACATCGACCGGGTTCGTCACGACGAGGCAGACCGCGTTCGGCGCCTTCGCCCGGACCGCCTCGGCGTGCGTCTTGATGATCGCCGCGTTCTTCTCGAGAAGGTCGGAGCGGCTCATCCCCGGCTTCCGAGCGAGCCCGGCGGTCTCGACGACGACGTCGGCCCCGGCGATCGCATCGAGCGACGTCGACCCGGTCACGCGGGTCGAGAAGCCGAGGATCGGCGACGACTCCTGGATGTCGAGCGCCTTCCCCTGGGGCAACCCGTCGATGATATCGAGGAGAACCACCTCGCGCGCGATGTCGGCTTCCGCGAGGCGCTGCGTGAGCGACCCGCCGACGTTCCCGGCCCCCAGCACCACGATCTTACCGACCGCACTCATGATTCCCACCTGCGGGCCGACGCACCCCGCCCGGGGCTTAAAAAGCCGCGGCCCGGGGCCCGGGAACCCTCTCCGTCCGGTCGGCCGAAAGATTGATTCGCGAGACCGCCCGTTCGCGGCCGATGGTCGACGTCGACTCGGTCCTGCTCAGCGTACAGGAGCGGGACAAGTGGCGTCACCGGATGGAGCTCCTCGAGCGTTCGCTCCGGGAGATCCGAGATCGGCGCCGACGGCTCGAGGGCCGGCTTCGCCGTATCAAGAAGGAACTGACCCGGATGCGGGTCTCGGCCGAAGCGTTCTACGACCTTTCCCGGGTGCCGGGCTCTACGGAGGCGGCGAGTGTCCCCCGCGTCACCCTCCGATAGGAAGGAGTCGCTCCTCGCGAGCCGGCGAGAGGTCGTGGCCGAGCTCGATCGCCTGCGGCGGGAGGAGGAGTATCTGCTCCTCAAGGTCCGGCAGGCCCGCGAGCAGGTCCACTACTACGAGGCGCTGCTCACGCTCCTGCGCCGGGACTGGGGAAAGACGCGCGGCCTCTCCGACCTCGTGCGCAAGCTCGGCTGACGCGGACACCGGCCCGTGAAAGTCCTCGTCGTCGGCGTCGGGGCGACCGGCGGCCTCTTTGCCGCCCGGTTCGCTTCGTCCGGCCACGCGGTGACCGTGATCGGGCGGCCCGCCGCCGTGCGGTCGATTCGCGCCGACGGGCTCGTCGTCGAGGACCGCACCCGCATGTCGGTCCGCGTCGTGGCGGCCACCACGATCCCCCGGGAGGGTCCGTTCGACCTCGCGCTGCTCACTGTGAAGACGTTCGACGTGGGCCGGGCCTCCGCCGACCTCGCCCGATCCCGACCGGACCCCCTGCCGACCCTGCTCCCCCAGAACGGGCTCGGAATCGAGACGGTCGCCCGGGCGAGCGCGGTCGATGCGGGGTGGAAGGACCCCGGGCCGTGGCTCGTCCGTGCCGTCCACTCCATCCCCGCGACGCTGCTCGCTCCCGGTCGCGTGCGGGTCGGAGGGGAGGGCGAGCTGCTCCTTCCCGGGGCCGGACCCGCCCGGGTCGCCGCCGACCGATTCGAGGAGCTGTTCCGCTCCGCAGGATTCCGCGTCCGTCGGGTCCCGGAGTTCGAGCGGGAGGTCTGGCGCAAGGCGCTCGTGAACGCGGCGATCAACCCGCTCTCCGCGGTCCGCGGCGTGCCGAACGGCCGGCTCCTCGAGGAACCGTGGCGATCCGAAGCCCTCGCGCTGCTCGGGGAAGCGGTGGCCGCGGCGGCCGCGGCCGGCCATCGCTTCTCGGAGGAGGAGGCGCGGAGCGACTTCGAACGGGTGGCGAC
>JAKAVH010000027.1 GCA_021827545.1 Thermoplasmata archaeon | reverse complement strand
CCGGGCGGACCCTCCCCCCAAACCCCCTACCTAAGTGTGCAACTGGACGGGGTACACGTCACCGCCCTTCACGAGGAATGAAGGGTGGAGCGAGTGAGTGGCGGACAACCCCACTAGCGGGCTTGGACCCCGTTGCTACCCGAACAGCGCAGCCCTTTCGCACCTACGTCGGTAGCGGTGGCGCGATCGTCGGCCCCTCGGCCAGCAGTTCCAGCGCTTTGAGTCGGCGCAGGCCTTCCCGGACGCGCTCCGTGACGTTCAGATACCAGGTGCGGGACTGGGCGCCCAACCGCACCTCGGTCCGCTCTACGCGGCCGAGCTCCTCCAGCAATCGCTCCTGATACTCCGCCACGTCCTCCGGTTTCACTCCCCCCTCGAGCAGCTTCCACCGAAGCGCCATCTCCAGTCGATAGGCGAGGCCGCACACGAACAGGTAGGCCCGTACCCGGCGCTCCCGACGGTGCCGCACGGGTTCCACCTCGATCCCCGCCTTCAAGGTCCGGAAGGCCTTCTCGACGAAGTCCTTCCCCAGATACTGCTCGACCACCTCTGCCGCTGAGAGCCTGGGGTCCGTGCAGAGCAGCACGTACTTCCCGTCCCGACGGGCCGCCACGCGGACCGCTCGGTCCCGGAACGACCAGCCGATCCGCGGTGTCGCTCCGCCCCGACGGACCCGGACCTTGACGGACTCCGACCACTCCCCGACTACTTCCTCGATCGCCGCGTGCAGCTTCCCCTCGGACCACGTCTTCCCCTTCTCGGAGAGCACCGTGAGCGCCTTGCCTCCCATGGTGAGTCGGCGGGCCCGAGCCCTCGGACTGGCCGTGGCCAACCCCCTCGTCATCTGGTGATACACCTCGCACAGGGTCGCGTAGAGCGCCTTCCCCTCCTCGCTCTCCTCCGCTCCCATCTTCGCATACCGAAGCAGGTGCGCCCAACCGCGCTGGAGCACCCAGCCCAAGTAGCCCTTCCAGCCATCGCAGACGATCTGGCCGGCGTACTCCTTCCCGAGCACCTCCTCGACCACGTCCCGACCTCGGCTCGGTCGGATCACCAACAGGAGATCGACCTCGTTGCAGAACACCCAGATCCACACCTTCCGACCGTCGATCCGGTAGGACCCGGTAGGACGACTCGTCGGCGTGGACCCAGGGAGAGGCCCGGAGTCGCTGGAGGATCACCGCCTCCTCGTCTTTCAGCTTCTCGCTGGCTCCCCAGACCACGGCCTGCAGCGTGGCGGGGCAGCTCGGAATCCCCTCCCGCGCCAGTCGCTCCTCGAGCTTCCGATACGGGAGCCGTTCCTCGATCTTTCCCAGCACAATCTCCGTCTGGAGTTGCGGGCCATACCCGGCGGGTTCTCGGCCATCCGGGAGTGTCGAGCGGACCTCGGCCCCGCAGTCCATGCAATCGTAGATGGCTTGGGTATATTCCGGTACCACCCGCTTCCGCACCACCTCGACCTCCTGCCGGGTCTCGGTGCCCCGACGTCGTAGATGCTCGCTGCGGCACTTCCCGCAGCGGGCGACAGTGAGGGCGATCTTACGGTCGGGCGTCAGCGGCTCGCGAGTGACTCCTTCATGGCCGGGCTTCGCCCCGGGCTTCTTGCGTTCGTCCGAAGGGACGAGCGGACGGGTCCGGGCGAAGCCCGGGGAATGGTTGCGCACGCTCGGCGGGACGTTCGGGTTCTCGTGGACGGACAGACGACGACGGAGTTCCTCGGCCTCCTGACGGAGCCGCTCGTTCTCCTTCAGGAGCTCTTCGAGTTTCCTCTTCGAGACGACGATCTCGTCGTTCTCGCTCTCGGGAGCCAATCGGAGTTCGGTGGCAACGGTTGCCATGGGTCCTCGCGCCCGAGGAGCGGCCGAGGCCGAATTTCCACTTGGCGCTCCAGAAGAACCAGTCGACTCAGGCCGTCAAGCTACCGGGGAGGCTGAACACGTACTGCTCAGTTAATTATGAGGTAACTCCTTAGGGAGGGTGAGAATTCCCTCGGAAGGGAGAGGACGGCCCCGGCCCCAGCCCCAGCCCTCGGGAGTTTCAGGGGGGGGGTAGAACCCCATAGCTCCATTCCGGGGTCCCTAGGAACGACCGACTCGACCCGAGTCTCCGCAATCCCTGAGCGGAGCCGGGCGGGATGGACACTTTGTTTTCTCACTGGCCCTACTTCGCGCTTTCAATCAGTTGGGTGACATCCTCTGGAAACGTTCGAGGACCCGGCCAGCGAGGATGATTGAACACGGCTTTCGCCTGACTAGCAGAGAGGAAGAGAGACGGACCTCGCGTTGGGACCACGATCTCCTTAGAGAGCTTCGATAGCAGGTGGGGCTCACCTAGTTCCTCCCACCGAAAGCTGACTCCAGCCACCGGTGAGCGAAGCACTCGACGCCGAATTACCTGTACCCCGTGCTCATCAATGCGCACTCCGAAGTCGGTCGAGAGCGTGTAGATAACCCGCATCAGGAATACCATCAGGGCGGCTGAAAACGAAGTGTACGCGACGACTGTCAGAGGCGGAAGGTGGAGGGAAAACCAGCCCCACAACCCGATGTACCCAGTTACCGCACCCATGGTCGGAGCCGCAATCAGGGTCGTCAGGGCCAGCGATCTAAGCCTCGGGTGGCGGATGATGCATTCGTCGGGCATTTCGCT
>JAKAVH010000122.1 GCA_021827545.1 Thermoplasmata archaeon | reverse complement strand
CTCGCCGCGTCGCGGCGCCGCCGGGACCGGGTCGCCGCCGCAGGGGTCCTCGCGAACTTCGCGCTGGCCCTCCTCTTCTTCCTGCTCCTCTCGGGGCTCGTCGCTTCCTCGGTCGTCCCGAACGCCAACGGGGTCGGGATCGCCCAGGTCGAGCCGAACACTCCCGCGGCGAACGCGAGCCTCGCTCCGGGCGACATCATCACCGCGGTGAACGGGACCGCGACGCCGACGGTGACCGTCTTCGAGTCGGCGCTGGCCCGCACCACGCCCGGGGAGTCGGTCGTCGTGGAGTACTACTCGGCGTCGGGCGGCGCTTCGGCCTCCTCCACGGTCGTCCTCGCTCCGAGCCCGTCGGTCCCGGGCCGGGGCTACCTCGGGGTCGCGGTGAACACCATCACCCCGTCGGAGTTGAAGCAGCTCTTGGTCTGGCCGGCCGGGAGCTCCGCCGGGCCGGTCACCGGCACGGTCGACTGGCTGGTCCTCCCGATCGCCGCCCTCGAGCCGGTCGGCGGGACGACCATCGGCTACTTCCACCTCACCGGGCTCTTCGCCCACACCGATCCGGGGACGTTCTGGATCGGGGCGAACGTCCTCTACTGGCTCGCCTGGATGAACCTCCTCCTGGGGCTCTCGAATGCGCTGCCGCTCTTCCCGCTCGACGGCGGCCTGCTGTTCCGGGACTTCATGGCCGGGCTCGCCGCGCGCGTGAAGCGCGGATGGAGCGCCGCCCGCCTCGACGAGTTCGGGGGGCGGGCGGCGGCGATCTCCTCCGTGCTCGTCCTCGTTCTGCTCCTATGGCAGTTCATCGTGCCTCGGCTGCTCTAGACGACCGCTCCCTCTTCGCGGAGTACCCGTTCCTGCCGGGGGCGGACGCTCTGCTCGCCGGGGAGTCGGTCTCCGTGCGTTCCCTGCTCGAGGAAGGCGCGTACGAGTCGGCCCGCGCCCTCGGCCGCAGCCGCGTCCGCGCCGCCGCGGACGACCCGCGGGGGTCGCGGGACCTCGACGAGCTCGCCCGCGCCGACCCCGGAGTGCGGTTTTTGTCGTTCCTCTTCGCCCGCCTCGTCCTTTCCGCGGCTCCGACCCCGACGACGCTGCGACGCTGGGCGGTCGCGGAGGCGAAGCGCAGCTACGCGCGGCTCGCCGCGGTGCCGCCGGAGGAGCTGATCGCGGTGGGGCGCCGCCTCGGCTTCACGCTCGAGGAAGAGGGGAACGGAGTCGCCGTGCCCTTGGTCGATTATCTCCACCTCGCGACGCCGATCCGGGAGGCGGAGTTCCGCCTCGCGCGTCAGGAGGTCCGATCGGGCCGCGTCCGGGTCGGCGCCGTGCGGGCGGCGCGTCTCCTCCAAGAGGCGGTCCGTCTTCGCCTCACGGTCCCGATCCCGCTCTCGGCCGACGTCGTGGAGAGCGTTCGGGCGCGGGAGGCCGAGCTCCTCGACGACGTGGCGCGTCGGGTCCCGCTCCCGGTCGCGCGGAGCCCTGCGGCCGGCGGAACGATCCGACCCGATCGGTTCCCTCCGTGCATCCGGAAGATGCAGCGTACGCTCGAGCACGGGGAGAACCTCTCCCACTCGGGCCGGTTCTGCCTCGCCTCCTTCCTCCACCGGGCCGGGGCGGACGAGGAGACGATCGTGGACGCCTACCGGGGCGCTCCGGACTTCGACGAATCGATCACCCGGTATCAGGTCGAGCACATCACCCACCGGGACGCCGGGCGCGGGTACGAGCCGCCGGAGTGCGACACGTTGCGCAGCCACGGCCTCTGCGTCCGCGAGGGGGACCCGAGCGCGGCCGTTCCCGCGGACCAGCGGCGCGACCCGCTCTGCTTCGAGACGTTCCTGCGCCACCCGCTCCAGTACTACCGCCTCCGGGGCGGCGTTCTCGTCGATCGGTCGGAAGGGTCCGACGAGGACGGTGTCACGGGCCGGGCGGCAGCGCGCGGAAGATCCGACGCGCCCGGGCGATCGCGGTCCACTGACCGGCAATGACGAAGTAGAGCAGCGCGACGTCGATCACGGTGAAGGAGAGGCCCCCGACCGCGAACCGCTCCCACGGCGCCCCCGGCGCCCAAGGCCACGGGAGCGACCAGTCGAACTCGAGGAAGACGGCGGCGGCGAGGACGACCAGACGGTCGGCCCGAGAGAGGAGCCCGGCGTAGAGGCGTCCCTGCCCGAGCGCCTGGGCCTGGGTGCCCATGTAACTCGTAAGGAGAAGGCTCGCGAGCGCGAAGAGGGCGAGCGACGGGATCGCGAAGCCCGAGAGGGCGATCCCGGCCACGATCACGACGTCGGCGTAGCGGTCGAGCACGTGATCGAGCAGGTCGCCCCGCGCCGAGGATCGATGGGTCGCCCGGGCGACCTCTCCATCGATCACGTCGAAGAAGCCGCTCAGCAGGATCAGGAGGGCGACCGCAAGGAAGAGCCACGGGGTCGTCCAGCGCACGATCACGGCGACCGCCGCCGCGCCGCCCGCAAGCCCGAAGGCGAGCCAGCTCAGCCGGTCGGGAGGCCATCCGAGCCAGGGGCGGGCGAGCCGCTTTAGCTGCGGCCGGAACCGGGCGCGGTAGCCTTCGAGGACCATCGGCCGCGCCTACGGCCCGCGGGCCAAAAGATGCTCGGTCACCCGGGGATCGGTCAGCCAACGCACCCGGCCGTA
>JAKAVH010000240.1 GCA_021827545.1 Thermoplasmata archaeon | reverse complement strand
GATCTCCGCCGAGGAGTTCCGCGAGGCGGTCCGGTCGCAGGGGCTGCGGGCGACCGCCGTCCACCACGGCTACCTCGCGAACCTCGCGAGCCCGAAGCGCCCGATGCTCGAACGCTCGCGCCGGGCGTTCGCGGACGAGATGGTGCGGGCGGAGCTCCTCGGCGTGGACGCCCTGATATTCCACCCCGGCGCCCACCTCTCGAGCGGCACGGACGCGGGGATCGCGACGATCGTCGAGAGCCTTACCGAAGCGATCGACGCCCGGCCGGACGGCACGGTCCGCCTCCTTCTCGAGCACATGGCCGGTCAGGGAACGACGCTGGGCTCCTCGTTCGAGGAGCTCGCGACCGTGCTGCGGGCGCTCGACCGACCGGACCGCGTCGGCGTCGCCCTCGACACGTGCCACCTCTTCGCGTCGGGCGTCGACTTCCGCGCGGAGGAGGGCTACGGCGCGATGGTCGACCGGATCGACCGGACGGTCGGGCGCGCCGCGGTGGGCGCGTTCCACCTCAACGACGCGAAGGCCCCGCTCGGTTCCCACCTCGACCGCCACGAGAACATCGGCCGCGGGGAGATCGGCCTCGAGGGGTTCCGCCACCTCGTGAACGACCGGCGCTGGGACGCGACCCCCGCGTACCTCGAGACCCCGCTCGACGACCACGGCTACGCCCGCTACGCCGAGGACCTCGCGACGCTGCGTGGACTTCTCGAATCGCCCGCGACGAACCGTTCGGCCCCCGCCGGACGCCGACGCGCGCGACCCCGCGCCTCAACAGTCAAATAGACCGCCCCTCCTCGCCGCGCCGCGAATGGTCGAGGACGTTCCCGCCGATCGGCTCGCGTCGCTCGAAGCGACGGCCCGAGAGATCCGGCGGGAGGTCATCCGGATGACGTGCGCCGCCGGCGGAGGTCACCCGGGCGGGAGCCTGTCGGTCACCGACCTCCTGACCGCGCTCGTCTTCCACGAGCTCCGGATCGACCCGGCCGACCCGGCGCGACCGGAGCGGGACCGGCTCGTCCTCTCGAAGGGCCACGCGGCCCCGGCGCTCTACGCGGCGCTCGCGCTGCGCGGATACTTCCCGCGGTCCGAGCTCGCGACCCTGCGCCGGCTCGGGAGCCGCCTTCAGGGGCACGTCGACCGCAGGAAGCTCCCGTGCATCGAGGCGTCGACCGGCTGCCTCGGGCAGGGGATCGGCATGGCGGTCGGTATGGCACTCGATGCCCGTCTCGCCGGTCGGGCGAACCGCGTGTACGCGGTGCTCGGCGACGGCGAGTGCCAGGCCGGCCCGACGTGGGAGGCGCTGATGGCGGGGGGCCACTACCGCCTCGGGAATCTGGTCGTGATCCTCGACCGCAACGGCCTCGAGACGGACGGTCCGACCGAGGCGATCATGGGGATCGAGCCGATCGCCGACAAGTTCCGCGCGTTCCGCTACCACACGGTCGAGATCGACGGCCACGACTTCCGGCAGATCCTCGGAGCGTTCGCCGAGGCGCGCCGCACGACCGACGGCCCGACGGCGATCGTCGCCCGGACCGTGAAGGGGAAGGGCGTCTCGTTCATGGAAGGCCAGCACTCCTGGCACGGCAAGGCGCCCTCGAAGGCCGAGGCCGCGCGCGCCCTCGAGGAGCTCGGCGTGCCGCCGGAGGGGACCCCCCCGTGACGGCCGACCGCCCGAAGGAGAGCCTGCGGGACGCCTACGGCGCGACGCTCGTCGAGCTCGGGGAGAACGACCCGAAGCTGGTCGTGCTCGACGCCGACCTCTCGGGATCGACGCGGACCGTGGTCTTCGGCAAGAAGTTCCCGGACCGGTTCTTCAACGTCGGGGTGATGGAACCGACGATGATGACGATCGCCGCCGGGCTCGCGCTCGGGGGCCGCACGGTCTTCGCGAGCACGTTCGCGGTCTTCGCGGCGGGCCAAGCGTACAACGCGGTCCGACAGTCGGTCGGCTACAACCGCGCGAACGTGAAGATCGTCGCCACCCACGGGGGCCTCCTGGTCGGCGGGGACGGGGGAACGCATCAGATCGTCGAGGACATCGGCCTCATGCGGGGCCTCCCCGGGATGACCGTGATCGTCCCGGCCGACGCGCCGACGACCCGCGCCGCCGTCCGGGCGGTCGCCGACCGCGACGGCCCCGCTTACGTGCGTCTCACCCGCGAGAACCTGCCGACCGTCACCGACGGCGCGTTCCGTCTCGGCACCGCGCCCGAACTGAGGTCGGGCAGCGACCTCACGATCGTCGCCGTCGGCGCGCTCCTCGCCCGAGCGCTGGACGTCGCCGACGAGCTCGCCCGCGTCGGGCTGTCGGTCCGCGTCCTCGACTTCGCCTCCGTGAAGCCGTTCGACGAGGCGGCTCTCCTGCGGGCCGCCCGCGAGACCGGCGCGATCCTCGTCCTCGAGGAGCACTCGGTCCTGACCGGGGTCGGCGCGCTCGTCGCGTCGACGACATCGGAGAGCTATCCGGTCCCCGTGCGCCGGGTCGGCGTCCCCGACGTCTTCGGCGAGTCGGGGGAGCCGTGGGCGCTCCTCGACCGCTACGGCATGTCCGCCGAACGGATCCGGGACGAGGCGTGGGAGCTCCTGCGCGCGCGGGGGAAAGTTCAGTAGGGCCGCGGCGTACCGGGAGGTCGACGACGATGCAGCTGTTCCTCGAC
>JAKAVH010000264.1 GCA_021827545.1 Thermoplasmata archaeon | reverse complement strand
GGGTGAACTGGAATTGACCAACCGCATAAGCGGTGGGGGCGGCCGTACCGTGGCCACGCACGGAGTCTCTATGGACGACCAGTCCTGGTTCAATCGGATCGCGGTCGGGGTGGTGGTCGCCGTGCTCCTGCTCGGGGTGGCACTCGCGCTCGCCCCGAGCGCCCCCACTCCCTCGCGCACGGTCCCCTCCGCGGCCTCGGCGGGGCCCACGGCCTATCTTAATCTCACGATCGGGTACAACCCCACGACGGGAGCGGACGACTTCTCGGCGTCGAACCTCGTGGTCCCGTCCCACACCCGGGTCGTGGTGACGATCACGAACGAGGACCCCCAGGCGAGCCGGTTGCTGGTGCCCTGGGACAACCAAGTGATCGGGACCTACGGGGGCAACGAGCTCGTGAGCACGGCCAACGCGTCCTACTGGGTCAGCGCCATCGCGGCGAACCACATCGGCCACACCTTTACGATCCATGACGCTCTCTACAACATCTCGGTGCCCATCCCGCCGGCAGCAAGGCTCGGGAGTCCGACGGTCGTTTCGTTCACACTGGTCCTCAACTGGCAGGAGACGACCAACTGGGGGTGTGTCGCGGAGTGCAGCGCCCCCGGCATGGCCGCCGACCGGATGTACGGGACCCTGACGATCGACTGAGGCCCCGCCCGCCCCGATGCGAGGAGCGCGGGTCGCGACCGGGTCGGGTCACTTCGCCGAGCCTTCCAGCTCGGGGACGAAGGCGGTGGGCGTCTCGACGGGTCCGTACTGGGCCGGGAACCGCCGGGTGATGTACGCCGAGGCGAGAAGGTTGCCGGCGACGACCGAGATCGCGGCGACCCCGATCACGACACCTACGATCGTGCTGACGACCGCAGTGCTGAGCGGCGTCGTCGAGCGCAGCAACGAGAGCGCGAGGACGACCGGGATCGCCCCCCGGATGCCCGAGAGAACGAGCACGTTGTACCAGGGGGTCGGCAGTTGGGCGGACGCGCGCGAGGTCACGCGGCTCAACGGACGATGCAGGTAGACGAACGTCGCGCGCCCCGC
The DNA here is from genome assembly GCA_021827545.1 of Thermoplasmata archaeon. The sequence continues at coordinate 12,760 of JAKAVH010000264.1, read as the reverse complement.
GTAAAGGATCGCCACCACGAGCAATACGAGCCCGAGGTGAGAGACGATGTCGGACGGTGCGACGAGGATGCCCATCGCGAGAAAGATAATCGAGTTGTCGACGTACACGACGACCTTCCAGAACGTGTTCAGCGACGCCCGCACCTCGGGCGAGATCGCGCGGGGTGCGACCCACGTCCCGACCGCGATCCCGGCGATCGCGGTCGCGATGATCCCCGACGCGCCGACGTCGCTCGCGAGCAGGTAGGAACCGTAGGCGGCGACGATCGTCACGGCCGTCTCGACCGCCGGGTCGTTGAGGCGGCGGTGCAGCACGTAGACCCCTCCGGCAACGAGAAGCCCCACACCGACCCCTCCGACCACCTGCCAGGAAAACGCGACCACGCTCCCGAGGAGGTTCCAGCTCCCGCTCGTGATGATCCCAAGGATCACCACAAACGTCACGACCCCGACGGCGTCGTTGAGCAACGACTCGCCTTCGACGATCGCGGACAGCTCCGACGGTATACGGTGGCGTCGTAGGAGGTCGACCACGGCGATCGGGTCGGTGGGGGAGACGATCGCTGCCAGCAGCAGGGCGACCAGGATCGGCAGACCGACGAGCCACGCCACCGCAAGCCCGGTGAAAACGGTGGTGAAGAGGACCCCGACGAACACGAGGAAGAGCACGAACGGTGCCCGACGCCTCAGGACGTGGAAATTGATGTGGAGGCCCGCGTCGAAGATGATGGGGGGGAGCAGGATGTAGAAGAACATCTCGGGAGAAAACAGGAACCCTCCCTGGTGGACGATCCCGAGAAGGAAGACCCGTTGTCCGACGAACCCGATCGAGATACCGAGCAGTAGGAGCGCGGCGGTGTACGGAAACCGCAGACGCGTGGAGATCACGACCACGCCGATGGCGATCACGAGCAGGATCAACAGCGGGCCGAAATCGACCATCTCTGCCGTACCGCTAGTACGTTCGAACCCATAGGAGGCTTTTCCCTCGGTCGGCCCGACGACCGTCGCGGATAGGACGCTCGGGGCCCCCCGGGGGCGCTCGCTACCCGGGTCGTCGCCCCCTCGTATCGGTGGGCCTTCTCCGGGGAGCTTTGTCGTCATCCGTCGTCGCGCGCTACGGGAGCGCGGGCCGCGTCCCGGCGGGCGTCGACGCCGGGCCTTCCTCGTTTCCGCGGCCGGCCGGCCGAGCGGATCGCCTCGGCGGAGGCGCGCGGGACGGGTCTTGGGCGGGCCGGCCCGCGGGCGCGGACCGATCGCTCATCCGCCCGAGGCGTGTCGCGAGGGGACCCCGTCGACCTCGGGAACCGTTCCGAAGCGTTCGGCGGCCACGGCGGTCGTCGGGCGGACCGGCGCGGCGGACCGCGACGCGGGCGCGCTCGCGCTCGGTTTCCGTCGGACCCCGCGGGCCGAGGGGACGACCGTGGTGTAGAGGTTACCGACGAACAGCGCGAGGTAGGGGGCGAGGATGCCGAGCGCCGAAACGACCGGGTACTTCGCGAAAAGGAACGGGAACGCTGCGGCGCTCGCGCCGACGACGGCGGCGTAGAAGATCATCGGGCGCCGGGCGGACGGCGCGGTCCGCGGCTCGGTCACCATGAAGAACCCGTAGAAGACCGGAGCCGGAGCGAGGAGGACCGTCTGGGCTACGTAGAGGAGGACGGAACTTCCCGCCAAGTACTCGGCCAGCGCAAGCGAAGCCACGGCGTTCACCGCGAAGAAGACAACCCAAAGCCGCCAGGTGTGCCAGGCCCGGGACCAGAGCACGAGCCCGAGGAGGGCAACCACGGCGGCGTCCGTCAGCGTCAGGCCGACATGCCAGGGCTGCGGGAGCGCGAAGACCGTCGCGGCCAGGGTGACCCCGAGCGCCGCCGGGTTGAGGATCGGATGGCCGTTCCGCCGGAGGAGGTAACGCAGCCCGACGGTCGCCACCGCGACGGCGACGAGCTCGAGGGAGACGTCGGTCGGCCAAAGGATGACCGAAAGGAAGAGGCCATTGGCGATGGCCGCGTCCGGGATCCGGGGTCGAGGAAACCGGGCCAGCTGGAGGCCGATGTCCGTCAGCGCGGCCGCGAGCGGAAGCGCCAGTAGAGGCCAGGCGACCGCACGGTTGGCGAACCCGTCGGCGTTGTAGACGAGGAGGAGGAGGAAGATCCAGACGAGCCGCACAGGGGGGAAGTACCGCTTCCAGATCCGGACCACCGGCGAGCGGCGCCATCCGGCGGGCCGGGAGGCGGGGCGGGGCGCGGCCGTTCCGGCACCCGGAACGGGCCGGGGCCGGACCGCGGTTCGGGACGGGGCGCCGGTCGGGTTCGCCGTGACGGAGGCCGTCGTACCGGACGCACCCGGCGGATGCGGCGACGGGCCGGGGAGGGTCGTGACGGCTGTCGGGGACGTCGCCGGGGGGGTGGCCGGAGGGCTCGCCGAGGGAGAAGCGCGGAGGCCCGCGCCCGGACGTTGGGGACCCGGAATCGCGGACGGCTCGACCGGGGGCCCGTGCGGCACGACCTGCGGTCGTGCCGTCGTCGGCCCTCCCTCCGCCATCGGGCGAAACGAGGCCGTGCGAAAGCCCGCGATGAGGAGACCCTGGCATTCCGGGCACAGTCTCCCCGAAGACATCGGGAGACCGCAGAGCTCGCACGGACGCGCGGCAGGCCGCGACGACGACGATTCCGCGGACACGTCGCTCACCCCACCGGAATCGCGGCCAGCGGGCCGGTCGTGGGGGGCGACGTGCTGCGTTCGATGAGGCGCACGGCCAGCCAGAAACCGACGAGGAAGAGGAGCCCCGCGAAGCCGATCCACGGTACGAGCGGGAGCGCTGCGTACGCTCCGACCGCGGCGCCCGGAACGAGAAGGGAGAGCAGCGCGAAGTACGCCGGGCTGCAGGCCGGGCACCCCGTGATGAACCCGAGCGGGGCGAGGGCCCCGAGGGACGCGAGACGGGCCCGGGTACCGGTCGGCTTCGCGGAAGGAGCCGGGCAGGCCGCGGGTCGACGCATCGGGCCGAGAACGAGCGAGGCGGCCGAGAGGAAGCCGAGTAGGAAGAGGACCGTCGGCCCTTCGGGGTTGAAGGTGGCCCAGAGCTGGACGCCCGGAAGGTACACGGTCAGGCTCGACCATGCGCCGAGGGGAGTGTAGACGGTCTCCTGGCCCAAGAGGATCGGGCCGGAGGTCGGGCCGTCGACGAACTGGAGGATGTTCGTGACGAACATCCCTACGGCCAGCGAAGTCGCCCAGACCCCGTGGAAGACGAGACGGCGCCGCCCGGATCCGAGGGCAGCCCTGAGGTGCGGCATCAGGGGAACCACGACGAACGCGAGAAGGCTCGCGACGAGAACGAAGAACAGCGTCGACCCGATCTCCGACCAGACGCCGGCGTAGTTGGTGACGCCGAGGAAGACCGGTGCGACCCAGTACTCGGCGAGGACGACGAACTCGAACGCGAGCACCTTGCGCCCGAGGTCGCTCGGGACCCGGCGAGTCGGCACCGGCGGCCGGTTCTGGCTCGGCGAGGCGGCCGTCCCGACGTCGGTAACCTCGGCCACGGCCGAGCCCCTAGGCGGGTCCCCGGGGGAACGAGGGAGGATCGGCCCGGCCCGGAGGGGCGGGGGACGGACGCGGAGGGGCCGCGGCAGGGGGTTTCGACCGCCGGGCGGAGCGCTTGCGCAGAAGGAACACGAGCCCGGTCGCGGCGACGATCCCCAGGAGCGCCAGTGCCGCCGCCTGGGGGTCCGGGACCCCGGTGAAGATCCACGGTTGAGGGCCCCCGGCCGGAAGCGCCGCCGGGACCGAAGAGATGTTCACCCAGGCCTGGGCCAGGGCGATGCGGCCCGAGCTGTCGTTCGTTTCGACGGTCACCATGAAGTGGCCGGTGTGGTTGTAAGTGTGGTTCACGACCGTCGGGCCTCGGGTGCTCGAGAAGTCGCCGAACGTCCAGAGGACCTGCGAGGCGTACCCCCCACTCCCGCCGGCGACCGTGACCGCGAAGGTCACGACAACGGGCACCCCAGTCCCGGGACCTCGAGCCACCGAGATGCTCGCGCTCGGTGGACCGCGGAGCGAGAACCGGAGGGTCGAGTTCGCAACCGCTCCCGTGGAGTCGGTGACCCGCGCGCTGAGCGTGACCGTTCCCGTGGCGTTCGGGCCGTACGTGTGGGATGCAAGGTCGCCCGCGCCGGTCCGCCCGTCGCCCCAGTTCCAGGTAACGGTGCCATACGAGCCGCTGCCTCCCGTGATCGTCGTGGCGGCGCTCACGGAGAAGGGGGAGTCCCCGACCGTCTGGTTCGTTACGATCTCGACAGCGAGGGGACCGACCCGCACCCGGGTAGAATTGGAGCCGGTGCTCCCGTTCGAGTCGGTCGCCGACACCGTGACGTTGAACGTCCCGAGAGTGGAGAACGAGTGCGTGACGACCTGCCCGCTCGCGGTCCCTCCGTCCCCGAAGTTCCAGTTCACCACCTCGGAAAGGCCGGTCCCGCCCTCGATAGAGGCGGTGGCCCAAACCGAGAGCGGCGCCCCGCCGCTCGACGGCGTGTCGACGATGCGGATCGTGAGCGGCGAAGCCGCCGGCGCGGCGCCCGCGGACGACGGTCCGTCGTCACCCCCGCTCAAGTTGAGCGCGGTGGCGACGACCCGGACCTCCGAGGTCGCTGTCCGTCCCGCCGCATCGGAGGCGAAGACCGTCGCCTCGTACGAACCGGTCTGGTTGTACAGGTGGGTCGTGGAGGCCCCGGTGCCGGTCGTTCCGTCCCCGTACACCCAGGAGAACGAGTAAGGGGCCGTCCCTCCGCTCGCGGTGACGTTGAACGTCGGCTGCTCGGGGGCGCTTCCGTTGGACGGCGTGGCCGTCGTGACGAGGGTGAAGGTCCCGGCCGAATCGTGCACGGTGACGAGGACCAGCGCCCGGATCGACGCGCCGACGGAGTCGACCACGTCGACCGACGCGGCATAGACCCCGGGCGAGTCGTAGACGTGCCGGGTGGCGTTGGGCCCCGAAACGTTGGGGCCGTCCCCGAACGACCACACGTAACGGTACGGGGGCGTGCCCCCGTGGGTCACAAGGCTCAAGCTCGTGGCGAGCGGGGCCGTCCCGGCCGAGGGCGTGGCGGTCAGGTTCGATTCGAGGGGGGCGTTCGACAGGACGGTGATGGTAACGGTCGTCCGGCCCGGATTCCCCTTCGAGTCGGTGACCGTGAGCGTCGCGTAGTAAATCCCCCCGAGAGCGTAGACGTGCCGGGCGACGTTCCCGTACGCGACCCCGGGGCCGTCGCCGAAGCTCCAGCTGTAATTGTACGGCGGGGTTCCTGATGTCCCGTTGCCGGTGAGCTCGACCGCGAGCGGAGCCGACCCGGAGGTCGTGTTCGCCGCGGCGGTGGCGACCGGAGAGACGACCCCCGGGATGACGTTCAGGACGTACGCCTGCTGCGAACCGTGGCCCGGGCCGCACTGGATCGTGCACCAGATGTGCTGGTGGTAGTAGGGGGTCGAAGGAGCGGCGAACGTGGCCGTCACCCAGCGGCCGACGGGGGCGGCAAGCGAGAGCAGCTGCTGGCCCGTGGCGTTGATCTCGACGCCCAGCCCGTGGTACGCCGTCCCACCGACCGCGACGTCGGGCGGGAGGCTGGTCGCGTTGACGTGGACCGTCCAGCCCTCGAAGACGTTCCAGGCGCTCGACTCGTTCTGACCGGTCGTCGAGTCGACGATCCAGAACCCCCAGTCGTACATCGTTACGTCAAACCACTGCTCACCGGATCCCGCCGGTGCGATAGCGGGTCCGAGGATCCCGCCCGCGCAGGCCACGGCGCCCGGGAGGGAGCAGCGCACGTCCGCGGGCATCCACGTGCCGTAGATGGACAGGGCCAGGAGCCCGGCGAGCGCAACGACCGCGAGTCTTCGGGCGGTCGAAGAGCGCGTGGCCCGCGAAGCCGCCACCGATACCCTTGCGGTGAGGTTCGCGAGGCGGCGTCGTGCGGGACCGCCGTCGGTGGGTCCCCCATCCCCCATCGCCCCTTCTGGCGAGGAGCGACTACACCTGCGTTTTGGTGCGAACTCCGAAACCTTTGGCGCATGGCCCGCTCGTTCGCGGTGACCCCACCGCCCGCCGTCCGAGTCCTCGGCGTCGGTCGCCGAAGGAGCCCGCGCCAACGACCCCCGATCGGCTCGTCCTCGAGCCGTCCTTAAACGGACGGGACGCATCGCGCGATCGCGCACGGCGGTCATGCGGCAGAGGACGCGCGGGCTGATGGTCGCGGGTGTCTCGGTCGGGGCCGCGCTCGCCGCCTTCCTCGCCTCGATCACCGTGCCGGTGCCCCAGCACTTCTCGCTGCACGAAGCGGCAATCTATGATCTCGCGACGACCTGCACCGGCATCGATACCACCGGGGGCACGACCGTAAGCTTCCGCTGGTCGGCCCCATCACCGGTCTACTTCTTCGTCGTGAGCTGCTCGGCCAACCAAGTCGCCTACCAGGCCAACGGAACCCAAGGGCTCGGCGCGTTCGCTTCTCTCGGAGGCGTCTACGAGTTCGGGGCCTCCTGTCCGGGATCGACACCGTGCGTGCCGGCCGACGTCTCGGGAAGCTACACGGGTCCCCTTCTAGCCCTCTGATCGATCGGCGGAAGGCCGGACTGCGGGGGGAGCTGCGCCGGCTCGAAGAGAGCCCGTGCCGGACCGCCTACCCTGCAGGGAATTCGAGAACGCCGCCGTCTTTGGGGCGCGACCCGCCACCGGGAAAGATGGGAGCACGGGGATTTGAACCCCGATATGCGGGTCTCTCCGCGCGCTCCAGTCACTCGTCATCGGGGCGCGAGGCGCCCCTCCGCAGACCCTAATCCCAGGGGGTCGCGTGCGACTCCCTGACTGGAGCCCGCTGGTCTGCCAGATTAGCCTATGCTCCCACCGAGAACCCCCGGGCGCGCCGGGGGAGATATCGTTTGTTGTGCAGGCCCGCGGAGCGGGGTTCGCGCGACCGGACGGCCGCAGGCCACCCGCAGCGCCGCCGCAACCTTTATGGTAAAGTCGATTTGTCCAGAATCCAATGCAGTTGAGTCCCCCGTCGGAGATCCCCCGCCGGACCGTCCCCCTGGCCTGGGTGATCGCGAGCGTCCTGATCGCCGCCAGCCTCGGGATTGCCCTGACCGCCGTCTTCGTCGCACCGGCCCGGTCGACGTCCGTCGGTACGGCGGTCACCGTGACGGACGACCTCGGCCGGACGGTCCAGGTTCCCGCGGACCCCGCCCGCGTGGTCGTCCTCGGCCCGAGCATCATGGACGAAGTGTTCCGGCTCGGACTGCGCGGCCACGTCGTCGGCGTCGACTGCTACGCGACGAGCCTCGGCGGCCTATCGGACGATTACTCGACCGACCAGATCGCCCTCTGGAACCTGACCCCGACGATGTGCGTGCAGGTCGGTCCTACGTTCGTTCCGTCGATGCTGGTAGACCTCGCGCCCCAGCTGGTCCTCGCGTCGACGATCGTCTCGATCGCCGATGTCGAGCTGATCACGAGCCAGCTGCACGTGCCGGTCGTGATGCTCCAACCCCCTACGCTGAGCGGGATACTGGTGGACGACCTCCTTCTCGGCGAGATCTTCGGGGCCACCGGTCCGGCGGACGCCCTCAACGCGCTCCTCGCGAGCGAGCTTTACAATGCCACCAACGTGAGCGCGAGCGCCACGAGCTTTCCGACCGTGCTGCTCACCTACTCGGTCGACGCGAACGGTTACTGGACGTTCGGGCCGGGGACGTTCGGAGAATCCCTGCTCGAGATCACGGGGGCCGTAGGACTCGGGGCGAGCGCGCCGCTCTCGTACCCCGAACTGACGGGCGCGCAGGTGCTGTCGGGGGATCCGACTTGGATTGTCTACGGCGTCGGGTACGGGCTCAACGAGAGTGCGTACGCGGCGGGACCCGACTGGTCGAGCTTCTCCGCCGTCGCCCACGGGAACCTATCGGGGATCGATGCGAACTGGATCACGGAGCCCGATCCCACGATGATCCTGTACGGGGTCCCGGCGCTGCTCGACCTCTTCCATCCGATCACGGGCTGACCGAGGCCGGGAAGTCCTCAGGTTTCGTGGGCGTCCCCGACGTCGCGCCGCCGCTACGATCGTCCCGGCGGCGCCCCCGCCTCGTCGCTCTGGTCGTCGCCGGCATCGGGACGGTGATCCTCTCCGTCGTCCTGGAATCCGTCCTGTTGCGCCCCTACCCCATACCGCTCGCCACGTCGCTCGCCATCCTCGTCCACGCCCTGAGCGGGGGCCGGCTGGCACCGGATCCGTGCGCCGGGGCCGCGCTCGGGCCGTCGGGATGTTTCGGGGCCACGTTCATCGTCCTCAACATCGCCCTCCCCGAGGTGCTCCTCGCCGCGATCGTCGGCGCGGCCCTCGGCGTGTCCGGTGGCGCGCTCCAGGGGGTCTTTCGCAACCCGCTCGCGGACCCGTTCCTGCTCGGGATCTCGAGCGGCGGGACGCTCGGCGCGGCGATCCTGTACGTCTACCGGTTCGGCGAGGCCCAGGCCGACCTCTACCTGCCCGCGTTCGCGTTCCTCGGCTCGGTCGGCACGGGACTCCTCATCTTCGGGATCGCACGAGGGCGACAGAGCTCGGTCGAAACGGTCCTCCTTTCGGGTGTGGCGGTCGCCAACCTGCTGTCGGCCGTCCTGTCGCTGGTCCTGCTCGGCAATCCCTTCGGTGCCGAGCAGCTCACGTTCTGGCTCCTCGGCGGGCTCGCGCTCGCCTCGTGGACGGTCGACGGGATCGCCCTCGGAGGAGTGGTCGCGGTCGGAACCCTTCTCTGCCTGTACGGCCGGGAACTGAACCTCCTCCAGCTCGGTCCCGATGTCGCTCAGAGCGCCGGGGTCGACGTCCCCCGGGTCCGGCTCCGGGTGATCCTTCTGGCCTCCCTCCTGACGGCCGTCGCGGTCGCGTTCACTGGGATCATCGGGTTCGTCGGCCTCGTCTCTCCCCACATCGTGCGTCGGCTCGCGGGCTCGGACTACCGCCTCGTGCTGCCCGGTTCGGCGGCGGTCGGCGCCCTCCTCTTGCTCGGCGCGAACGACGCCAGCGTCGTCGCGTTCCCGTCGTCCTATCTCCCCCTCGGGATCTTCACCGCGTTCGCCGGTGTTCCGTTCTTCCTGTTCCTCCTCCTCCGGCACCGACGGGCGGCGGCGATGGGGGTCTCGTGACCGGGCCGTCGCTCGCGCCCGCCGTCCGCCTGGACGCGGCGAGCGCCGCGTACGGGAGCCGGCCCGCCCTCACCGACGTTTCTCTGACCGTCGCGGAGGGGGAGTTCCTCGCCCTCACCGGCCCGAACGGCTCGGGCAAGACGACGCTCCTCCGTCTCGTCCTCGGATTCCTCGCGCCCACGCGCGGGCAGGTCGAGCTTCTCGGGGAGACCGTCGGGGACCTGTCGGTCCGCGAGCGGGCCCGCCGGGTCGCTTGGGTCCCCCAGGACGAGCCGGCCCGCGAGGACGTGCCGATCCTCGATTACGTCCTCTACGGGCGCTACGCCCACCACCGGACCCTCGAAGGAGACCGGCCGGGCGAGGTCGCCCTCGCCCGATCGATCCTCGGAAGCGTCGGGCTCGCGGGCCGCGAATCCGACGGCCTCCTCTCGATCAGCGGCGGGGAGCGTCAGCGGGCCACGCTCGCGCGAGCGCTGGTGCAGGCCACCCCCGTCCTCCTGCTCGACGAGCCGACCGCGCACCTCGACATCGCTCACCAGCTCGATATCCTCGACCGGGTCCGGGCGCTGGCGCGAGAGCGGCGGGTGACCGTGGTCGCCGCGCTGCACGACCTGAACCTCGCCGCCCGGTTCGCCGACCGTATCGTGGTCCTCTCGCACGGCCGCGTGGCGGCCGACGGTCCCGCGGCATCGGTCCTTTCCGAGGAACTGCTCGCGCGGGTCTGGGGGGTCAGCGCCGACCTCCACCGGGAGGCGCGCTCCGGGGTCCCCTACCTCGTTCCGCGCCACCTCCTCACGGAGGTCTCCCGGGACCGGACGGCCCCCGCCGCGGGCCCCGTGCACGTCGTCGGCGGCGGGGGCGCGGCCCGGCCGATCCTCCGGGCCCTGGCCGATGAGGGGTTCATCGTGACCGCGGGGGCCCTCCACCTGCTCGACTCCGATACCGAGACGGCGGAAGCCCTCGGGCTCGCCTCCGCGATCGAGGGACCGTTCTCACCGCTCTCGCCGTCGACCCGTGAGCGCCATCGTCGGCTGCTCGAGAACGCGCGGGTGATCGTCGTGGCCCCCTTCGCGGTCGGGCCGTCGAACGTCGACAACCTGTGGGACGTGGGCCCGTTCGCGAGCGGGACGCCCGTCTTCCTCGTGAGCCGACCCCCGATCGCCGAGCGTGATTTCGCGGGCGGGGACGCGACCCGCGCGTACGCGGCCCTCCTCGAGCGCGGAGCGCGGGAGGTCGCGGACCTCCCGACGCTGCTACCGGCGCTGCGCGGGACGCTCCGCGCGGAGCCCGTCCGCGCGGCGGGGGGCGCGGCGGGCCGCGCCGACCGGTAGGACGTCCAGCGGCGGCGGGCTCGGTACCGCGAACGTCGCGAGGAGGCGGGGGAGGTCCCGCTCGAGGACGAAAAGCGTGCTCGACACCCCGAGCCGGGCCGCGTCCAGGCACGCGGCCGCGCTCGCGAACCGCTCGATGGGGCGAGTGGTCGCCCGTCGGAGGCAGTGGTACGCTTCGAGGCCCTCGGCCGCGAGCGGCTCATCGAGCGGAGGGAGGGCCGCCCGGACGCGCCGCTCGAGCCCGGGGTCGGCGAGGTCGGCGTCCGATATCGTCCTCACGGAGACGGTCGCCGGGGCGAGCGGAACGATCCCCTCGAGGTTCGCGACCTCCACGAGATCTCCGGCGCGGGCCGACGCCACGACCGTCCCACGCGACGGACCCGCGCCCCCCGGCCGGGCGGAGAGGAGACCGTGCCGCAGCTCGAGCGACACGGTGGCGCCGGAGGCGAGGGGGGCGAGGGCGACCGCGCGCGTGGAGCGGATGACGTGGAGCCTCGCGACCCGGTCGCGGACGTCGTCGCTCAGTGCGGCGAGCGTCCCGTGCAGCCAGGCCACCCCCGTGACGGTGGGGCGGTAGCGGCCGTCGCGCACCTCAACGAGGCCGCGACCACGCAACTGCCGGAACGAGTGGGAGACGGCCTGGACCGTGAGACCCAGACGGGCCGCGACCGGCCGCAGGTGCATCGGCTCCGTGGTCGCGCACTCGTAGAGGAAAAGGAGCTCGGTGATCGTCCCCCCGCGACGGAGCGACATGAGGCCGTCGCTCCCGGCGGGCGGGGCGCCGTGGGACGCCATGCCCCGGTCAGCGGGGACGAGGATACAACAGTTTTGTCCCGGCACGCAAACGGGGTTGTCGCGCGTCACCGCGTGCCCGCGGCGGCCCGCGGGGGCCGCGCGTCGTCGGCCCGCCGCCGAACCTCGCGGATCCGGTCGCGGATACGCGCGGCCTCCTCGAACTCGAGCCGCTCGGCGGCGAGCCGCATCTCCTCCTCCAGATTGGCGATCAAGAGCGGCAAGCGGTCCTTCCAATGTCGGCCGAGTCCCGAGACCGAGAGGTCTCCGGAGGGCGCCGCTTCGCCTTCGGCGAGGAGCGAGCGGACCTCCTTGCGGATCGTTTCGGGGACGATCCCGTGCTCCGCGTTGAACGCCAGTTGGGCCGCGCGACGGCGCTCCATCTCGTCGATCGCCCGCCGCATCGAGCCGGTCGTGCGGTCGGCGTAGAGGACGACCCTGCCCGAGAGGTTGCGGCTCGCCCGGCCGGCGGTCTGCACGATCGACGTCTCGCTGCGGAGATAGCCCTCCTTGTCGGCGTCCAGGATCGCGACGAAGCTCACCTCGGGCAGGTCGAGCCCTTCGCGCAAGAGGTTGATCCCGACCAGGACGTCGAAGCGTCCGAGCCGGAGGTCGCGGAGGATCTCCACGCGCTTGAGCGTCTCGACCTCGGAGTGGAGGTAGCGGACCTTGAGCCCGAGCCGCGTGAGGTAGTCCGCGAGCTCCTCGCTGGTCGCCTTCGTGAGGGTCGTGACGAGGGCCCGGTCCCCGCGCTCGATGCACGCGCGCAGCTCCTTCACGAGGTCCGCGATATGTCCTTCGAGGGGGCGAATCTCGATCGGCGGGTCGACAAGGCCGGTCGGTCGGATGATCTGCTCGACGAGCCCTTTCGACGCCCGACGCTCGAACGGACCCGGCGTCGCGGAGACGAAGACCAACTGCGGCACGTGCTCGAGGAACTCGGGGAACTTGAGCGGTCGATTGTCCCGGCACGACGGGAGGCGCCAGCCGAACTCGACGAGGTTGTCCTTGCGGCTCCGGTCCCCTTTGTACATGCCGTGGAGCTGTGGGACGGTGACGTGGGACTCGTCGAGGAAGACCAGGAAGTCCTTCGGGAAGAAGTCGAGCAGGGTGTACGGGGGGTCGCCCGGGCGCCGTCCCGAGAAGAACCGGGCGTAGTTCTCGATCCCCGAGCAGTAGCCCGTCTCGCGGATCATCTCGAGGTCGTAGTCGACCCGGCCCCGCAGCCGCTGGGCCTCGACGATCTTCTCGGCGCGCTCGAGCTCCCGCACGCGAGCGTCCCGCTCCTTCACGATCTCGGAGAGGATCCCGCGGAGGCGTTCGTCGACCGTCAAAAAGTGGGTGGCGGGGAAGATCGATAGCCGGGAGAGCTCCGAGCGTTCCTCCCGCGTAATCGGGTCGAGCTCGACGATCGTGGCGATCGTGTTGGCCTCGAGCAGGATCCGGTGGA
>JAKAVH010000242.1 GCA_021827545.1 Thermoplasmata archaeon | reverse complement strand
TTCCTGCGCGAGCGCAAGGTCCTGTTCGTCTCGCTCCTGGCCGCGCTGACCGTGCTGCACGTGATCATGGAGTTCGTGAACCTCGTGAACGGCCTCGGCGGACTCCCGGATTCCTTCGCCCTCGGCCTCGGGCTCGTCGCGACGATCGTCGGCGCACTGATCGTCTTCCTCTTCGCCTGGTTCCTGCTCCGGGGAGCCGCCGGGCCGCACCGGTCGCCGGTGGTGCTCGATCTGCCGGAGCACCTCGCCTATTCCCTCGGCGTGCTCGATCGCGCCGAAAGCGAGTCCTCCCCTCCGAAAGGCGCTGCCTGAGCCGTCCGTTCCGCCCACGGCCGGCGCCGGTAAAAGACCGTTCTCGCCCCGTCCGCGAAGAGCGACCGGGCACTGATCGGATCCCGCGATCCTCGCGAGTCGACCGGTGGGGCAGCGGCGACGAAAAAGGTCTAATCCCGCGCTTCCGCTCGCCGCCTCACGGCCATGCGCGGTCTCTCGGAAGTGTTCGGCAGGGTCCCGCCGATCGCGCCGCTTTCGGCGCGGACGACCTCGGGGGCCTGGGAACGAGAGCGGGGGCCACGGTCGGCCCATCGGACCCGCCCCACGGGGAAGGGTCGATGAGTTCGGACGCGCCGCTCGTTGCCGGCGGGCCGCTGCCGCTCCCCGAGCCGTCGAAGCGGGAGGACCCGGGCGGGCGCGCGGAGCACCGGCCGAACCCCCTGTGGAACCAGTACCGGCGGACCTGGTACTTCTTCCGTCAGAACCGGCTCGCGCTCATCGGCACCGCGATCCTCATCTTCTTCGTCTTCGCCTTCGTCTACGGCGTCCTCTCGCCCGCGAACCCGACCGCGCTCCAGATCTACTGCGGCACCAACGGGGCGCCGTCGCTCGGCAGCTGCGGCACCGGCGTCCCGACGGTCTGCACGTATCCGGAGAATACGATCTCCCCGGGTCCGGGCTGCTATCCGACGCCGGTCGTGAACGGAGTGGGCTACGCCAACCTGATCGCTCCGACCCTATCGGTGGATCCGCCGCGGCTGGGACCGCTGCCGTTCGGTTCGTTCGTCGCCTCGGGACAGTTCGGTCAGCCGTACTTCTACAATCTCTTCGACGGCATGGTGAAGGGCTCCGTCTGGTCGCTGTCGATCTCCGTGCTGATCGTCGGGGTCGGCGCCCTGGCGGGACTCCTCCTCGGGACGGTCGCGGGATACTACGGCTCGCTGGTCGACGAGGTCCTGATGCGGGTCACGGACATCTTCCTCTCGATCCCCGGGATCCTGCTCGTGATCGTCGTCATCCTCGCGGGGGTCGAGCTCGGGCTCTCGTCGTTCACGGACCGGATCTACCTCATGGTCGGGGCGTTCGCCGTCCAGTGGTGGCCGACCTACGCGCGCATCACGCGAGGGCAGGTGCTGGTCATCCGGGAGCAGAAGTACGTCGAAGCGGCCCGAGCGAGCGGAGCGACCGACGGTCGGATCCTGCGCCGGCACATCCTCCCGAACAGCCTCTATCCGGTCTTCGTGCAGCTCTCGCTCGACGTCGGGAGCGTGCCGCTCGCCATCGCCGCGATCGTCTTCATCGGCTTCCCGATCGTCCCGAACCCGCTCTGGCCGGAGTGGGGCTCGCTCGCGGCCGAAGGGACCGTCTCCTTCCCCGCCCTCCTGCAAGAGTGCGCGATCCTCGGGAGCGGGTACTGCCCGGTCCCGTGGTGGCAGGCGCTGTTCCCGGGGGCCGCGCTGTTCTTCTTCGCGATCAGCGTCAACTTCGTCGCGGACGGTCTCCGCGACGCCCTGGATCCGCGCCTGCGGCGGTAGGTACGGACCTGGGCGGAGCGAGCGTCCCGGCCGGTACGGGCACGGCCGGTCCGCCCGGGGTGCGCTCAGCTCGCCCATCACTCATCATGCGTCAGCTGGTTCTGGTCTCATCATCGCGCCCCCGGCGCGGCCGGTCCGGACCGTGCGATACGACTTGGTTCACTCCTCCCAGTGGTCGAGCGCGTCGTTGAGATGGAAGATCCCGCCCGCGGCCCCAACCTCGCCGAGGCGCGGGGCCAGTTCCCGGGAGAAGCTTCCGTCGACCCACGTCGGTCCCCCGGCCGCGATCGACCGCACCATCGACCAGTCCGGGTCGTCCTCGCGGGGGGAGACGATGAGGTGGTCCGGCCCGGCGGCGCGGACGGTGCGCGCGAGTTCGAGCGGGTCGGCGGTTCCCCAGGCCTCGTGGACCGGACCCAGCTGTCCGTGGGTGATCTCGAGCTCGAAAACGAGCTCGGAGGAGAGCTTCCAGGCTCGCGAGAGCTGCTTCGGGCCCCGCAGGTATGCGCTCGACAGGACGGCTCGGCGGGCTCCCGCGACGAGGATGTCGATCGCTTGATCGGCGGTGCGGACCCCCCCGTCGACCCAGAGGGCCATGTCGCGAGAGATCTCCTGCAGGTAGTCGAGCTGCGGGTCCGCGCGCTCGATCCCGTCCAGGTCGACGACGTACAGCAGCGAGTACTCCGGGGCCAGCCGGTCGACCACATCGAACGGGTCGAACGGTACTCCCGAGGCGGAACGGGCGAGGACCGGACCTTCGGGACCGGGCCGGTAGACCTGTCCGCCCTTCAGCAAGAGGCACGGAACGAGTCCCGGCGTCGCGGGGTCGGAGGAGGAGATCGGGGCCCTTCGGGAGGTCGGCACGATCCGCCGCGACACGGCGCGG
>JAKAVH010000141.1 GCA_021827545.1 Thermoplasmata archaeon | reverse complement strand
GCAAGGTCTGTTACCACTACTGCGAGGACGCGTGCGTCGTCAAGCGCAAGGGCGTCCCGGTCGCGATCCGCCAGCTGAAGCGCGCTGCCCTCGACTTCGGTACGAGCGATCTCGTCTACGTTCCCGCGAAGCCGAAGGGCCAGCGCGTCGCGATAGTCGGGGCCGGCCCGGCCGGGCTGATGGCCGCCTGGGAGCTCGGGGTCCGGGGGTATTCGGTCACCGTCTTCGAGCAGGAGCCGAAGCTCGGCGGCCTCCTGCAGACGATCCCGGCGTACCGCATGTCCAACGCCGACGTCGAGGCGGACCGCGCTCGCTTCAAGGACCTCGACGTGACGTTCGTGACGAACTCGAAGGTGGGACGGGACCGACCGTTCGCGACGCTTCTCGCCGACGACGGCTATGCCGCGGTCTTCCTCGCCATCGGAACCTCCGCGCACCGTTCGATGGGGGTCCCCGGCGAGGATTTGGAGGGAGTGCTGCCGGCCCTCGAGTTCCTCAAAGGGCCCGGGCGGGACTCGCCCGCGCGCGTCGGTCGGGAGGTGGTGGTCATCGGCGGCGGGGACGTCGCGATGGATTCGGTCCGCAGCGCCCTGCGCCGCACGGACCGGGGGCATGTCACGCTCGTTTATCGCCGCGGCCGCACCGAGATGCCGGCCGACCCCGAGGAGATCCACGGCGCCGAGGAAGAAGGGGTCCGGTTCGTCTTCCAGCGCTCGCCGGTGCGGTTCGTCGGGTCCTCGCACGTCGAGGGGGTCGTCGTGCAATCGGTCGAGCTCGCGTCGCCCGACGGGGGGGGTCGACAAGCGTTCGTCCCCGTCCCGGGTTCCGA
The DNA here is from genome assembly GCA_021827545.1 of Thermoplasmata archaeon. The sequence goes on along the minus strand of JAKAVH010000141.1, from coordinate 1,884 downwards.
GGAGACCCTCGCGTGCGACACCGTGATCGTCGCGGTCGGCCAGAAGAGCGACCTCACGGGCGTCGGCCCCGAGCTCGACCTCAAGGTCACCCCCCAGGGGTGGGTCGAAGGCCGGGGCAAGGGGTACGCGACCGCGGTCCCGGGGATCTTCGCCGCCGGTGGCCGGTCGGTCGTTTACGCGATGGGGGCGGCGATGGAAGCCGTCGAGGCGATCGAAGCGTACCTGGCCGGACGCCGGGGAGCCCCTCCGCAACCGCGGCCCGACCCGCTCGGAGGTCCGGGGACGTTTCACCTGCCCGCAGGCTACACGCTCCCGATCCGTGTGTGACCGTTCGAGAGGCCCGACGCTCGGCCCGAAGGTTCTTGACGGTGCGCTGTCCATTCTCGTGAGGATGAACGGCCGTCGGGGACGGAGGGGGGGAGGGCCTACGATGCTGATCGTGGCTCTCGGCGTCCTTCTCCTGCTCGCCGGAGCGCCCGGCGTCGTCGGTGGGAGCTCTCCTCACGGTATCGCCACGGCGGTCGCCGGAGCGCCCGCCGGGCCGTCCGCGATCGTGTCGGCCACCCCTCCGTTTGCCGCAAGGGCCGGCTATTCGACGTCCGAGTCGCTTTCCGTCCAGGACGCGGTGGCGGCGGCCGGAACGGTTCCGGTCGTGGTGACGTTCCAGCCGCGCACCTCCGCGTTCTTCGTACCCCCCGCTCCCGGAGCGCCTCCCCTCACGACGCCTCAGATCGCGGACCGGTTCGGTCTATCTCCGGGACAGTACGCGACGTTCGTGGAGTACTTCCAGTCCCAGGGCCTCAGCATCGTCCACGCGTGGCCCGACCGCCTGTCGCTGACCGTCTCGGGAAGCGCGACGGCGGTCGGGCGCGCGTTCGGCACGTCGCTGGAGGCGGGTCGGCACGACGGGCGCCCCGTCGTCTATCCTCGCGCTCCGCCGAGCCTTCCTTCCTCCCTCGAACCGCTCGTCTCGAGCGTGCTCGGACTCTCGTCCGGGTTCTCCACGTTCTCGACCCCGTCGCTCGGGACCCCGAGCGCCACCGGAACGTCCGGTCCGGCGTCCCCGAGCCCGAGCGACCTCGTCACTCCGGCGATCGCGCGGTCGATCTACGACCTTTCGGGCCTCTACAATCTCTCGGGATCGGCCCGGTGGGCGTCGGCGCAGTCGATCGCCCTCCTCCTCTGGGGGCCGGGGTATTCCCCGAGCGACCTCCAGACCTTCTTCGCGCAGGACTACCCGTCGGGATTCCCATCTCCCTCGGTCGTTCCCGAGCCGGTCGACGGCGCGCCCGCGCCGTCTGCCGCGGCGGTCAACGACCCGTGCGGGGCGTCCGAAGAACTGACGCTCGACCTCGAGTGGTCGGGTTCGATGGCGCCGGGCGCGACGCTCTATGCCGTCTACGCGCCGGAGGGGACCGCCCCCAACTGCTCGCCGACGTCGACCGCGATGGCCGACGCGTTGCACACGGCGGTGGGGCTCCCGGTCGACGCGATCTCGATGTCGTTCGGGACCCCCGAGTCGTCGGACGCGGGCCTTCAGGCGGCCTGGGGAGTGTACCTCGCCGAAGCGATGCAGAAGGGGATCACGCTTCTGGCCGCGACCGGGGACCTCGGTGGGGACGCAGCGGCCAACTGCACGGGAGGCCCCTCGCCGACGTACCCGGCCACCTCCCCCGATGTGCTCGCGGTCGGCGGGACGAACGTTCACCTCGTGCGAAACCTGTTCGGGGTCACCGGCTACTCCGAGACCGCTTGGAACGATAGCGGAGGAGGGTTCTCGACCCAGTTCTCTGCACCCTCCTGGCAATCGTCGACGACGGGGAACGCGTACCGGGGCACGCCCGACGTGAGCGCGACCGCGGCCTTCAACGCCCTTTACTTTG
>JAKAVH010000202.1 GCA_021827545.1 Thermoplasmata archaeon | reverse complement strand
GTCGCATCGGCTCCGCGACGCGGTCGCCCTTGCCGAGGCCGCCGAGTCGGGGGGCCTTCACGCGCTCTGGGTCGCCGAGCATCACTTCAACCCGGGCGGCGTCTGCCCCTCCCCTCCCGTCCTGCTTGCGGCGTGCGGAGCCCGGACCCGGCGCCTGCGCCTGGGGGTGCTCGTCAGCGTGCTCCCGTTCCACCGACCGGTCGAGCTCGCCGAGCAGTACGCGATGGTCGACCGTCTGACCGACGGGCGCCTGAACCTCGGGGTCGGGAGCGGTTTCATCCCGATGGAGTTCGAGGGGTTCGGGGTCGATCCCTCGACCAAGCGGGAGCGCTTCGATCGTGCTCTCGAGACGTTGGTCCGCGCGTTCACGGGGGCCGCGGTCCGTTTCGACGAGCCCTCGGCGGTCCCGGTTCGGCTGAACCTGCGGCCGGTGCAGCTTCCGCACCCGCCCCTCTGGATCGCCGTGCAGCGCCGGGAGGCGATACCGTTCGTCGCGGGACGAGGCGCGTCGATCGCCCTGATCCCGTACGCGACGCTCTCCGGCTGGAAGGAACTCTCTGAGGAGGTCTCCGAGTACCGCGCCCGGCTCCCGGCCGGCGTCAGGGGCGAAGTGGCGGCGGGGTTGCACCTGTACGCCGGTTCCCACGCGGACCGGGCCCGAGAAGCGCTGCAACGCTACCTCGACGGACGACGGGCGACGCAAAGCCTCCACTACCTGAGCAAGGTCCAGCATGACCCGCACCAGGCGCGGTCCGGCGCGCTCGAGGAAGCGGGATGGGCCCTTTTCGGAACGCCGAGAGATGTCGCGGCCCGGCTCGAGGAGTTCGCCCGGACCGGAGTCGATGAGGTCCTCGGCATCTTCGACTTCGGTGCCCTCGCCCCTTCCCTCGTCGCCGAGTCCGTTCGGTCGCTGGGCCACGCCTTCGACCACGGTCCGTGACGGCCGGCCTCCGGGCGTGGACCTTGCGCCGCGCGTCTCCCGGACGACACGTACTTTAGGTCGGGCCGGACCTAGGTCTTTCGATGGTATCGGACGGTAAGCCCGGCCGCAAGCCCAAGAGGATGTACGTCCGGGTCGCCCGTCTCGCCCTGGCGGCGACGGGCGACGCACCGGGTTCGCGAGAGACCCAGGCGTTCCTCGCCGGTCTCGAGCGGGTCGGACGGCTGGTCGCGCACGGCGCCCTGACCGAACCGAGCGGTGACCTCCTCATCTTCCGGGCCCGCGAGTACGACGAGGCGCGTCGGGTGCTCCGGACCGACCCGTGGTCCCGGTGTGAGGAGGTCCGCTCCGAACTGATCGAGTGGGACCCGAAGAGCCTCGGCTCCGGGGTGAACCTCGAGCTGCCTCCGGCCCGCGGCGCCGGTCGACTGACGCTCCTGCACCGGGTCGCGGTGGTCGTGACCGACCGCGACCGGGCGATCCGGTTCTATCGGGACGGCCTCGGTCTCGAAGTGCGCGCCCGGGACGATGAGACCGGCTACACCGAGCTCTCCCTCGGCCGCGGGACCGCAGCCCTCTCGTTGATCGTCCCGAGAAAGGAGTGGGGGGAGCCGCACTTCTCCGAAGCAACGGCCCGGGTCGGTACTCGGACGGGGATCGTCTTCCAGACCGACAGCGTCTCGGCGCTCGCGCTCCGCCTCGAGCACTTGGGGGCCCACGTGACCCGCGCCCCGCAGTCGGAGCCGTGGGGTTCCCGGACGCTGCGCTTCACCGATCCGGACGGGAACGAGTTCCTCGCCTTCGAGGAAGCCGGACGGGAGCGTGTCCGTCGCCGTGCCGGCTGATCCGGCGGCGTCGGGAGGATCGGCAGCGTCCCGAAGGGGTTTTGGCCGAGCGCGACTCGGGGGCGCCCGAGGTCCAACATGCCCGAGATCCTGCCCGGCGTTCATCAGGTGGAAGGTGTCGACCCATCGCCCGACTTCTCGACCCATGTCTATCTGGTCAAGGACTCGGGGTCCTCCTGGACCCTGATCGATACCGGCCTCCCCGGGGCCCACGCGGCGATCTTCGCCTACCTCGCGAAGATCCATGTGGATCCGTCGGCGGTGAAGAAGGTCCTCCTGACCCATCTCCATCGGGACCACACGGGCTCCCTGCACGCCGTCGCGGAGAAGACGCGGGCGCGCACCTTCGCTCATTGGATCGAGGCGGCGTACATCGGGCTCGACCCGAAGTACGATGGTCCGGGCACGCCACCGGCCGAGGCGTTCGATGTCGACGAGCGCTTCAAGGACGGCGACACGATCGACGCCGCCGGTGGAGTCATCGCCTACCACACCCCCGGGCACACACCGGGCCACACCTCCTACTACCAGCCCGAGCGCAAGCTGCTCTTCTCGGGGGACCTCTTCTTCGTCGAGGGAGATGCCGTGACGCTTACCCCGCCCGACTTCACCCACCACACCCCCACGGCGAAGATATCGGCGCGCCGGATGGGACAGCTGACGATCGACTCCCTGCTGAGCTACCACGGTGGCCCGATCCTCAAGAACGGCGGCTCCGCGGTCCGGGCCCTCACCCACAAGCTCTAGCGCGAGAAGCGGAGGGCGGCGGCGGGCCCCGCCGCCCCGGTCGAATGGGACTGGCCAGATTTGGACTGGCGTCTCGGAGTCCCGAACCCCGAAGGATGGACCAAGCTACCCCACAGTCCCATAGTTCAAGGACAAAGGTTCATATTCCGGGCCGTTCATGGCGTGACCGATGAAGCCCACCC
>JAKAVH010000093.1 GCA_021827545.1 Thermoplasmata archaeon | reverse complement strand
TCCCGGAACTGTGGAGGGGAACGGATCGATCTCCCAGAGCCCCGGTTCGCCCGGCCAGTTCATCGATGTTTACATCGCGAGCGCCACCACCCAACCGGGGAACGGCGTTGTCCTCAACTATCCCAGCCAGGTCGGTCTACGGGTCGCATCGTCAATCCAGAACGGTGTGCCCGAGGTTGCCTTCGAGTACAACGATGGGTACGGTTGGCAGACGTTTGACAATGCTCGTTTCATCTTCGCTCATCGACTCACGAGCGACCTGGGTTTCGTGGTGGAGGGATACCACTACACCCCCTGCTGCATCAGCCCGAACCCCCTCTACAGCGACGCCGAGATGGTCTTGGGAGGTCCGGGCGACGGGTTCTACTCGTCGCTTGGCCCGGGGTCCAACCTCTTCCTGTCGCTCGAGGAGTGGAATGGACACAATTTTGAGGCGATTCCGAACGCCTTCAACATGGGGGGGAACACCGCGGAATCGGTCCAATATGTGACCGACACCGCCAGGCTTTCCGCCGCTCAGGGGCTCGTCGGGAACCAGATCTTAGCCGGGACGAGCGGACCGACCGCGCCGACCTATGGTGCCCGCGAGCTCGCTACGCTGACCGTCACGAGCCCAGACCAATCGGGGAATCTGTCAACCAATGGTGTCGCGACACCGTTCGTGGGGGGGGAGGCGACCGAGCGGCTGGCTCCGGGAAACTACCAGCTCGAGTTGACCGGTCCCGGAGGCGACGTTCTGTGGACCCATGCGGTGAGCCTTGCAGCCGGTCAGAACCTCGTGCTGAATGCTGGGGCATATCGACCGCTCACGTTTGCGGAGAGCGGACTGACCCGAGGGACCCCGTGGAGCGCGACGGTGGGTTCCGTTACCGCCTCTTCCGAGGGATCGACCTTAACTCTGGACGTCCTCCCCGGCGCCGACAGCTTCTCCGTCCAGTCCTCCAGCGGAAGTGGGTTCGCCGCGACGCCGAGCTCCGGCACCGTCACGGTGGGTAGCTCGGGCGCGACCGTCTCCGTAAGCTTCTCTCCTTCGGGCGGTGGCCCCTCGAGCGCCTCCGGCTCCGGAGGGGCCCATGTGAATCCCTTCGCCAACTATCAGCATGAGCCGGCGCCGATGGGCATTGCCGACTACGGCATCGGCGCCAACGAGACGCCGTACTCGTACAACACGAGTGCGTTCTTGGGAACGCTCCATATCACGAGCGTTACGGTCAACGGGACGAGCGCCGGCGCCGGTCCGTTCGTCGCGGAGGAGGGTCTCGGGTTCACCGTTCAGCTCAACCTCATCGCCGAGTTCGTCGACGGCGGTACGCCGTACTACTACTGGGTGCAGGATGTCGCCGGCATCACTCCGGGCGGGTGTCTCAGCTCCCAGAACCCGCTATGGGAGAACGAGCAGTATCTCGTGCTCGTCGGCGGATGTGCCGGCAATCCTCTGGGCGAGCCGGATCTCGGATACATCTACTTCGCGGACAACATCTGGAACTTCAGCTCTCCGAGCGCGGGAATGACAACCCAGACGATGGAGGGGAACGGAACGGTCTATCCGGTCTTCAATGCCTACGCGTACACTCCCCCCGCCTCCACACCGGGAAACGACCTCAACCTCGCGTTTCCCACAACCATTGAATTCCTCGCGAAATCGGTCCTGGTCGGTGGTCATCCTGAGATTCTCTGCGAGTACAATGACGGGTACGGCTGGGTGACCTTCGACCGGACGGTCTTCCCCTGGGCCACCCAGGTTTCTTCGGATCTGGGCTACGTGGTGAACGGGTCCAGCTACACGCCCGAGGGCCTCTTCGCCGACGCGGAGCTCATCCTCGGGGGCTTCGGGGATGGGACCTACGCGAGCCTAGGACCGTCGACCAACGTCACGACGACCTTGGAACTCTGGAACGGGCACAACTTCGAGGCGGTGCCGAACGCCTACAACTTCGGGAGCGATCCCGCGGAATCGGTGACCGAGGTGACGTCCGAGGCGCAACTCCAGTCGTCCACGGGAACCCTAGCGGACCGAGTTCTCGGGGGCGCGGTGGGTTCCCTCGGAGTCGCGTACACTTCTTCCGAACTCGCCAGCGTGACGCTCACGCTTCCGGTCGACCAGGGGGCGCTCAGCACCAACGGCAGGATGACGAGCTTCGTGGGAGGATCGGCGACGGAGCGTCTCGCTCCCGGCTGGTACCAGTTCGTGGCGACGGCCCCGGACGGGGAGGTCGTCTGGTCACACTTCGCAGAGCTCCTCGCAGGCCAGAGCCTCTTCCTCAATGCCTCCTCCTACCTCCCCGTCACGTTCGTCGAGAACGGGCTACCCTCCACGACGACGTGGGCCATCACGGTGGGAGGGGCGACCCAATCCTCGGGAGCCTCGGGAGTCGTCGTATTCTTACCCCGGGGCATTTTTACGTTCGGGACCGAGTCGACGAATCTCTATGCTCCGGTCGAACCCACTGGAAGCCTGGAGGTGAGCAGTCAACCTGTCACCGTCTCCGTGCGGTTCGCGCGGGTCTATCCGCCGGTCGTTTTCCTCGAGACGGGCCTCTCTCCGGGAACGCCGTGGTCGGTCGCGGTGAACGGAACTGTGGAGAACTCGACCATGTCCTCGATCCCCTTCCGGCTGGCGAACGGGACCTACTCCTACACGATCGGCGCTGTCTTCGGCTACGTCGCGACCCCCGCCTCCGGGAGCGTGGTGGCGAACGACACCGCGCAGACCATCTCGGTGACGTTCACGCGAGCGCCGTTCCCGCAGGTGTATACCGTG
>JAKAVH010000146.1 GCA_021827545.1 Thermoplasmata archaeon | reverse complement strand
AGTAGGCCGAGGGTCCTCGGGAGGGTCACGATGCAGCTGTTCCTCGACACCGCGAGCGTGACGGAGATCCGCGCGATGTGGGAGGTCGGGATCCTCGACGGGGTCACGACCAACCCGACGCTCGTCACGAAGGAGGGGCGCAGGTTCGAGGAGGTCCTTCGCGAGATCTGCGCCCTCGGGGTCCCCTCGGTCTCCGCGGAGGTCGTCGCGACGGACACGGAAGGGATGCTCCGAGAGGGGCGCCACCTGCGGGAGATCCATCCGTCGATCTACGTCAAGGTCCCGATGACCCCGGCCGGGCTCGCCGCGACGAAGGTCCTGGCCCGCGAGAAGACGCGGGTGAACATGACCCTCGTCTTCAGCGCGAACCAGGCGCTCCTCGCCGCCAAGGTCGGAGCGGCGTACGTCAGCCCGTTCATCGGACGGCTTGACGACCAGGGCCAGGTGGGCATGGACCTGATCCGCGACATCGCGCAGATCTACCGGAACTACCGGTTCACGACCCAGGTGCTCGTGGCGAGCATCCGCCATCCGGTGCACGTGCTCGAGGCGGCGAGGATCGGCGCCGATATCGCGACGATGCCGTACCCCGTGATGGAGAAGCTCGCCCAGCATCCTCTCACGGACCTCGGACTCGCCCGATTCCTGAAGGACTGGGAGAAGGTGCCGAAGGGCTGACGCCCGTTCGGCCGATCGCGAGCATGGAAGGCCGCACGCGCGCGCGGGGACCATGACCGAGAGTCCGCTCTTCGAGAAGTACCTTCGTCTCACGCGGGAGGCGCTCGGGCGGGTCACGGCGACGCCACCGACCCGGTCGTTCCTGCGGGGAGCTTCCGACGACTTCCTCGCGATGGCCCGGGCCTATCTCGCCGACGCCGAACATTTCGCCGCGAAGGGGGACCCCGAGCGGGCGTTGGCCGCCGCGAGCTACGCGCACGGCTGGCTCGACGCGGGGGTCCGGCTCGGTCTACTGGATGGGGGGGACGATGACCAGCGGTTCACGCTCTTCCGCTGACGCTTCGGGCGGACGTCCCGAGGGCGTCCCCGAGCCGGTCCTGGCCGGGATCGAAGCCCACCTGCGCCAGCGGGAGCTGCGACGCGAGGATCTCTACCAGCGGGCCCGCCGCCTGCGCCGCCTCTCCCAGGGGACGATGGCCCGGCTGCACGTCGAGGGCGCCGCGCCGGCCGACCTTGCCGAGATCCGGCGGGCGATGGCGGAGCTCGCCGACTGGCTCCGGCGCGAGGGACGCGGGGACGAGCCGATCGCCCTTGACGCCTTCCAGGAGGCGGTCGAGGCCGTGCTCCTCGGCGCGATCGTCAGCGGCGCGCCCCTCCCGGGCCCGTCGGACCTCGGTGTCGACCCCGAACCGTACCTCCTGGGCCTCGGGGACGTCGTCGGGGAGGTTCGACGGCTCACGCTCGACCGGCTCGGGCACGACGATCTCGCGGGCGCGGAGGCCCGGCTCGCCCTGATGGAACGCCTTACGCGCGCGCTCCTCCGATTCGACACGACACGTGCGATCGTGCAGCTGAAGCCGAAGCAGGACACGGCCCGCACGCTGCTCGAGCGGACGCGCGGAGAGGTCGTCATGGCCCGTTTCCTGGCGCGCGCCCGCCCCCCCGGCGCGTCGGACGAGGAGGAACGGTGAGCGCCTCGCCCCGGCGGACGATTGGGGTCATCGGCGGCTCCGGGGTCACCGGGATCTTCGAGGGAGGGTCGACGCAGAGCCACCGCGTCGCAACCCCGTGGGGCGCTCCGTCCGGCCCGATCGAGGAGGGGACCGTCGGCGGCGTCCGCATCCTGTTCCTTCCCCGTCACGGTCCCGGCCACACGATCCCGCCGCACGGGGTGAACTACCGGGCGAACATCGACGCCCTCCGCTCGCTCGGCGCCGACGCGATCCTGACGGTGAGCTCGGTCGGCTCGCTCCGGGAGGAGCTCCCACCGGGGACGTTCGTCCTCCCGAGCCAGTTCGTCGACCTCACGAAGCAGCGCCCGACGACGTTCTACGACGGCGGTCGGGTCTACCACGTCTCGCTCGCCGATCCGTTCTGCCCGGACCTCCTCCACGAGGCGGTGGAGGTCGGCCGGGAGCTGAACACGCCGTTCTCCGAGGGCCGGACGTACGTTTGCGTCGAGGGGCCACGATTCAGCACGCGGGCGGAGTCGGCGTTCTTCCGAACGTTCGCCGACATCATCGGGATGACCCTCGTCCCGGAGGTGACGCTCGCCCGGGAGCGGGCGCTCTGCTACGCCTGCCTTGCGATGGTCACCGACTACGACGTCTGGGCCGACCGCCCGGTCGAGGCGACCGAGATCGTCGAGACGATGCATCGGAACAGCGAACGGATGGGGCGTCTCCTCGCCCGACTGCTTCCGCGCCTCGCCCGCGTCCCGAACTGCACCTGCGCCCGGGCGCTGGACACGGCCGGGGTCTGATCGCTCCGGGGGGCCTACGCGCTGGTGCCCCGTCGCACGGTGATCGGGATCCGCGCGGCGGCGAACTCGCGCTCGGCGATCTCGACCGGGTCGACGAGCGTCGGAGGGACGTCGATCAGGATCGGCGCGCCGAGCGAGACCTGCAGCGCGCGCGCGCCGAGGATGCGGGCGCGTTCAAAGCGGGTGTACTCCGTCGCCCCGAGGGGCGGAGCCGTCGCACGATCGCTCACGGTCTCGTTTCCCAAGGCGGCGACGCTCGCGGCGGCCGTCAAGGGGTCGGCCACTCGGGGCACCGTATTTGACCTTTGCTGCGCGGGGGGCGGCCCGGCCGTT
>JAKAVH010000183.1 GCA_021827545.1 Thermoplasmata archaeon | reverse complement strand
AGAACCCCATGATCGGCTGGCGGGGCTGCTCCCGGTACATCTCGCCGGTCTACCGGCCGGCGTTCCTGGCCGAACTCGAGGCGATCCGACGCGTCCGCACCGACATGGGGCTCAAGAACGCGATGGTGATGCTGCCGTTCGTCCGCAACACCTGGGAGCTCGAGGAGATCGCCGAGATCATGCGGGCGGAGGGACTCCGCCGGTCGCGGGACTTCCAGCTCTACCTGATGGCGGAAGTTCCTTCGACCGTTCTTCTCGCCCGGGAGTTTTCGAAGCATTGCGACGGGTTCTCGATCGGGTCGAACGATCTGACGCAGCTCGTCCTCGGCGCCGACCGGGATTCCGAGACGCTCGGGCGAATGGGATACTTCGACGAACGCGACCCCGCCGTCCTGCGGGCGATCTCGCTCCTGATCGAGGGGGCGCACGCCGAGGGCCGGACGGTCGGGATCTGCGGGCAGGGCCCGAGCGTCTATCCCGAGTTCGCGGAGTTCCTCGTCCGCGAGGGGATCGATTCCATCTCGCTCAATGCGGACACGGTCGTTCCGACCATCCGAACGATCGCCTCGCTCGAGCAGCGGATGAAGCTCGCGAGCGTGCGCGGTCGGTAGACCCGGAACGTCTCTCGCCCACGTTGCGATGGGCCCGCCCGTTCCCGGTGCCCCGGCGCCTCAGGCCCTCGGCGGCCTCCATCGCGGAGCTCCCGGCGGACCCGGTGTCGGGAGCGCCAGGACCGCTTCGGGAGGAAGCTCGTACTCGACGAACCGCCGGACGACGTGGAACCCCAGCGCTCCGAGCCGGGTCTCGAGGCGCGGGGAGTCGGTGAACATCGAGTAGCGCACACCAGGACCGGCCGTACCGTGCTCGATCGCGTAGTGGACGAGCGCGCTCGCCGCGCCCTGGCCGCGCGCCTCCCTCCGCGTCGCGACCGCGTGGATCCCGGCCGTCGTGCGGTACCGGTAGACGAGCGCCGAGGCGACCGGCGCCCCCCCGACCTCCGCGAGCAGCGGCACCAGCCGCTCGGTCGGGTTGGGATGGTTCCACGCGAGGTCGAGCGCGCTCCGCAGCTCCGGCCGCTCGCGCTCGTTCGACCAGAAGGACGCGAGGAGCTCGATCTCCGGGGTCCGGGCGGGCCGAACCGCGACGCCTTCCGCGGGACCCGCCCCAAGCGGCGCGTCGGCGAGCAGCAGCGCGAGGGAACCCTCCCGAGGACGGAAGCCGAATCGCCGGAGGCCGGCGTCGAGGTGATCGGGAACGGGGGGCGCGACCCGGAACGTCGGACGGAGGGCCCGTTGGAAGTAGTGGTCGAGCGCTCGCTCGAAGAAGGCGGTCTGCCGCTCCGGTCCGACCCCCGTCGCCTGAACGAAGTTGAACCGCGGCACGGGGAGCTTCTCGTGCGTGACGAGCGTCGCGCCCGGGACCTCGAGCGCATACCCCCCGAGCGTCAGGACGAACTGGCGTTCGGCCTCCAGCGCCGCGTCGCTCGCCGCCTCGCGACCCAAAGACTCCACAGCCGCCTCTAGGCATACGGGTAGAGAGGCATTTCGCCCGCGCGGGTCCGCCGGATCGCCGCGACCCGCCACGTCCCGGGCGAACCGTTATCTCTCGGTCCCCCTCGTCCGCGCGCGGTCGCTCTTCCGAGGGCGCCCGGGAGAACGTAGGCAATGGTCGCGCGAAGGCTCGAGCTCCCCGGTCCCGTGGCGGTCCTGGGGGGCGGGAACATGGGAAGCGGGATCGCCCAGGCGTGCGCCCAGGCCGGTTTCACCGTTCGGGTCCGGGACGTCGATGCCGCCGCGGTCGCCCGAGGCCGCGCGCTTCTCGAAAAGATGCTCGCCGGCGCCGTCGAGCGGAAGAAGATGACGCCGGCGAAGCGCGACGAGGTCCTCGGTCGGATCTCCTTCGGGACCGATCTCGCGGCCGCCGTGAGCGGGTGCTCCCTGGTCGTGGAGGCGGTCTTCGAGGAGGAGACCGTGAAGCGGCGCCTCTTCGAGGAGATCGCGCCGCTCGTCGGACCGGAGACGATCGTCGCGACCAATACCTCCTCCCTCTCGGTGGAGTCCCTCGGCGCCGGGTTCCCCCACCCGGGACGCTTCGCCGGGCTCCACTTCTTCTACCCGGCGGCGATCAACAAGCTCGTCGAGATCATCGGGGCGCCGACGACCGACCCCGGAACGCTCGAAGAGCTCGAACGCTTCGGCTACCGGTTGCGCAAGATCCCGATCACCACGCGGGACGCATCGGGGTTCTGCGTGAACCGCTACTTCGTCCCGTATCTGAACGAGTCCGCCCGCCTCGCCGAGGAAGGCGTCGCGAGCCTCGCGACCATCGAGGAGGTGGGGCGGGAACTTTTCGGCGCGACGCTGGGCCCGTTCGAGCTGATGAACGTGACCGGGATCCCGATCGCCTACCACGCCGAGTCCTCGCTCTTCCGGGCCTTCGGGCCGGCGTACGCGCCCGCGGCACTCCTCGAGCAGCAGTTCCGGGCCGGTCGGCCCTGGGCGTGGAAAGAGACCTCGGTCGAGCCGGAGAAAAAGCCGGCGGTGCGCCGGCGTCTTCTCGGACTCACGATCGGCATCGCGACCCGGCTCGTGGAAGAGGGGGTCGCGTCGGCCGAGGCGACCGACCGCGGAGCGACGGTCGGTCTACGACGGCGCGCGGGACCGTTCGCGCAGCTCTCGTCGGTCGGGCTCCCCGAGGGCCTCGACATGGTCGAGGAGTACGCGCGGCGATGGCCGGGAAACTTCCCGGTCTCGAAGGAGCTCGAAGCCCGGACGACGC
>JAKAVH010000194.1 GCA_021827545.1 Thermoplasmata archaeon | reverse complement strand
GATCACGAAGACGGTGCCCAGCACGAAGTCGACCCGCATGAAGCCGAGCGACGTGCGCGGTGCCATCCGCGCGTTCGACCAGAACGTCCGCCAGAAAGCGGAACGGTACGGGGCCGTCCGAGGGGCGACGACCGAGGTGATGGGGAGTGCCATGGCGTGGTGAAGAGCCTCCGGTCAGTACCAGGCGAGGCTACCCTCCTCGAGCACGTGCCGTTCGACCCGTCGGAACAAAGCCGCCGCGGCGCCGAGATAGGCGGCGGTCGTCACGATCGCGCCGGCGAGATCGCCCCAGAAGCCCCAGGAGAACCCCTGATATCCGGGGATCGCGAGGTAGCGCAGCGCGTCGAGGCCCCAGGTCGGGGGAAAGAACAGCGAGATCGGGTTCGTGTAGAACGGGAGGAGCACGACCGGGAACATGCAGCCGGTCCCGATGTAGAAGGCGAACTCGCCGATGTTCTGGATGAACCCAGCGTACCGCGTGTACACGTAGAACGCCGCGAAGATGACCCCGACGGCGGCGAGCGTCACCATCACGAAGACGAAGAGGAGCGCGAACCCCAGCGGGTCTGGAACCGCGGGAGGGCCCCCCGCGACGCCGAGGATGACGAGGTAGACGATGAGGCCACCGAACAGTCCCGAGACGACGTTCCAGAGGACCCGGCCCAGGATCACGTAGAGGTACGGCGTGGGCGACTGGACCGTCGGTTCGAGCGTGCCGAACTCCCGGTCCTGCCCGGTCGCCCACCCGCTGCCGTACAAGGTCTGGCCCCACATCGACATCATCCCGGCGCCGAGGATCGCATACGTCAGGAAGTAGGCGCCGGCGCCGCGGAAGAGCTCGAACGAGACCAGGGCGAAGATGACCGGCGCGATCATCGACGGGACGAGCCACTGCGGGTCGGCCAGGAACTGCAGCACCGAGAGTCGCAGGGACGCGTAGGTCGACCGCCCCCGGGAGTACTCCACTACCGCGCCCGCCATCGGTCTAGCGTGCCTCCTCCTCGACGAGGTCGAGGTAGACGTCCTCGAGGCTGGTTCTCCGCTCGCGTACCGCGACCTCGGGGTGGCCGGGGAGAAGGATCTCCCGCAGGGCGTCCGGCCGGGTCTCCTCGGTGCGAACACGGATCGTGAGCCGTGAGACGGGTCCGAACTCCTCGTTCAGGACCTTCGACACTCCGGGGAGGTGCCGCAGCACGTCGATCTCGCGGTCCTCGAAGCCGTACGCTTCGGCCTCGAGGGTCCGGTCCCCGCCGACCAACTGGCGGAGCCGCGCGACGGTATCGCGGGCGACGATGCGGCCCTTGGAGAGGATCGCGAGCTCGGGACAGAGCTCCTCCGCCTCGAACATGTAGTGCGTCGTGAGGAAGATCGTGACCCCGTCGGCGAGGAGCGAGCGGACGAGCTTGCGGGTCTCGCGCGCGCTCTTCGGGTCGAGGCCGATCGTCGGTTCGTCGAGGAAGAGGATCTCGGGCCGGTGGAGAATCCCCCGGGCGATGTGCAACTTCTGCTTCATCCCCCGCGAGTACTCCTCGACCCGGCGATCCGCCGCCCCTTCGAGATCCACGCGGGCGAGCACCTCGGAGATCCGTCGGTCGCGTTCGGCGAGCGGGATGCCGTAAAGGTCGGCGAAGTACCGCAGGTTCTCCCGACCGCTCACCCGGTTGTAGAGCCCCCGCTCCCCGCCGAGCACGAGCCCCATGCGGGGGCGAAGGTACCCGGCCTCCCGAACGACGTCGTGCCCGAGAACCCGCGCCGTCCCACCGGTCGGGAGGAGCAGGGTCGAGAGGATCTTGGTCAGGGTCGTCTTGCCCGCGCCGTTCGGTCCGAGGAGCCCGAAGATCGCGCCCCGCTCAACGGTAAGGTCGATCCCCCGGAGCGCCTCGGTGCGGGTCGCCTCGCGGAAAAGGAAACCCTTCCGGCTTTCAAAGACCCGGGTGATCCCGCGAGTTTCGATGGCCCAGGTGGAGGAGGACATGTGGAGTGCTCAAGGCCCGCGGGCAACCTGCCACCCCTACAAATACCCACTAGGCTACAGTCAGAGGAGGCGGAACGGAGCGCCGGGCGCCGTTCCAGGGGAATTCGATGGGAGGGGTGGGAGCGCCGGCCAGGTCCGAAGCACGTCCGTCGAGCGAGCGATCCTCCGGTCGGGTCTTCCAGCTCCACCGCAAGTCCAAGGTCAACGGAGAGCACGGATTGCCGAAGCCCTCGGTGCCCGAAGTGAGGATCGGGACGGGCGGCGTTGAGGGGGACTTCAACCGGTTCCGGCACGAGGAGCGGCACGACGACCCGGGGATGGCGGTCCTGCTCCTCCCCCGGGAAACGCTCGAGGAGCTGAACCGCGAGGGCTGGCCGGTCGCTCCGGGCGATCTCGGGGAGAACGTCACGACCGAGGGGATCGGCTATGCCCACTTCGCTCCGGGGACCCACTGGAAGGTCGGCGAGGCCGAGCTGGAGGTCGTCAAACCGTGCGATCCGTGCGACAATCTCTACCTCCTTCCGTATGTCGGGACGGAGCGCGGCCCCGCCTTCCTGAAGACGATGCTCCACCGGCGGGGGTGGTTCGCGCGGGTCGTGCGGGCGGGCCGCATCCGCGCCCACGACGCCATCGAACCCATGGACCCTTCTCCCTAGGGCGGTCGTCGCCGGAGCGGGGCGACCGGTGGCGGCGGTTCCCCCGCGTCCGCGTGCGCCCGTCTACGCGAACGACTTTCGGCTCCGCCCGACCTGGGCCAGGGCTTCGAGCACGATCTCGAGGCCGGCCGCCACCACGGGGTCCTTGAGCCGAGA
>JAKAVH010000170.1 GCA_021827545.1 Thermoplasmata archaeon | reverse complement strand
AATCGATAGAGTAGATATAGCTGTGCTGGGGCGGTACGTGAGTTCGAAAGCTCTCGAATCCGTCCACGGGCCCGAGGGGATTCGAACTCTTATGCTTCCATTTTCAAGGGGCCCAATGGTCTCGAACCCGGCTCCGAGGAATCTCGAAGAGAGTCCTCAAGGTTCTTGAGTCCGCCGTCTGGGAGACGGTGACGCCAGAGGGTGATCCTTCTTCCACCGCTCGATCTTCTCGACGACCGCCTCCCGGATGAAGTCTCCGAGCCGATTGAAGTGGTCGTCGGCATCGATGATCCCGACGAGTTCGCTGTAGTACCCCCGCTCGATCCGCGCGGCGATCGACACCTTCGGCAACGGATGCTTGCGTGGTCTGGGTAGGGGTTCCGCCATAGGTGTTTCAGGATGGCGACAAAGATGATATAGATTGTCACGCTTAGTTCTAAAACGTAAACGTTCGTTCCATGCAGGCCGAAGCGATTCCCCTCGACTCGGATGACAGCTCAGGCACAGCCTCGATATCGAAGCCCCGGAGCAGACCATTCCGAACGATGGCCCGAGAGGAACTCGAGTTCGCTGCTCGGGCCCTGCCTGCCTCAGGACTGAGGTCGGCCATCCTCGCCACCCTCGCGGAGCGATGGCCGACTCCGAGAGAGGCGCTGGCTTGGATCGCCGCCCTGCAGGTTCGAATGAAGGATGGAACCGATGGGCGAGACCGCTGACTTCAGCGACCTTCGGGTCAACGTCGGACTGGTCCTGAACGGATCCGTTCGAACGCTTCAGGCTCTCCTGCGTGAGCTCGAGGCACGTCCCGGTTTCCGGGTGGTCTACGTTCGCACGTCGGGGTCGCACCTGCGGATCGTGGAGGAAGGCGGGCGGCCATGACCCATCCGTCGGTCCTCAAGACGGCCGTCCATCGGGTCCGCCGCGGGATCGGCATCGTGCCGGTCTCGAAGACGCTCATCGCGACCCTCGACCCGGTGACCCAGGCGTTCAAGTTCTCGCCGATCCCGACAATACGATGGCAGCGAAACGGGCCGCTGCGAACGGAGGAGCAGGTTCAGGTCCACTGGTCCACGCACCCCGACGACCAGCTGGCGATCGTCCTCGAGAACCCCGAACTGAAGCTAGTCTGTTGCGACGTGGACACCAAGAAACTCCCGGGCGGGGGCGCCCCTGAGGGCCGACCGATCCCTCAGCCGTTCGGCGGTCAGTACGTCGAGCGCTCGAAGTCGGGCGGGTTCCACTACTTGGCGGCATACACGACCTCGATCCCCGAATGGGTCGGGGGGCGTTGGACCTCGCTCGGCGGCTACGTAGACATCCTCGCTCGCGGGATCCTGTTCTGCGCGCCGAGCCACTTCGTCAAGCCGGACGGTTCCGATGGCGGGGCATGCCAGGTCCTCACCGACGGTCCGATCCCGGTCTTCGCCGGAATCGGCGAGCCGATCGCACGGTGGGCGGACTGGCTCTATCCTGCGTGGCGGGGAGCCTCGGAACGGGGAGAACTCCCCGCAGGGGAAACGCGGGTCGTCGCGCGGAAGGTCGCTCCGGCGGCCACGGTCTCCGACGTGCTCGAGCGGATGGGCCGGGCCGGCGACGCCGGTCGGATCGCGGCGTGGATCTGCGAGAACACGGACGGCGAATCGAGGGATTGGGACCTCTGCCCGAAGCTGGTCGTCCACGCGCTCGAGGCTGGAGCCAATGCGGACCAGGCTGCTGAGATCGTCGGCTGCCCCTACTGGACGGTGCGGAAGGTCGAGACGATCAAGCTCACCCGGGCCGCCGGGGTCCAAAGCCTGCTCAAACACACCGAGGGCCAGGCCGCCTACCGTGTCCTTCGGTCCGAAGCAGCTCTCAGGGGCATCATCGGGAGAAACCCATGAACGACGGCGGCGAGTTCCCCGACGACCTGTTCCATGAGGACGAGCGGACGGGCGAGCTCAAGCCGAGTCGGGTCCGGTTTGTCCGGTGGCTCGGGGAAGAGCAGGTCTACGCGGCCCCCACCGACACGTTCGGGGAGCGCGGATACGAGCTCCTGATCTACGACCGCGGGCGCTACCACGACGCCGCGGTGCCGTACGTCCACTCCAGGGTCGAGGACGCGTTCAAGGCCCGGGGGCTGACCTCAAGCCACGGGTTCTCCCAAGAGACCACGCGGTCGCTCGTCCGCCGATCGCTGAAACCGCGCTCCTCGTTCAACATGCCCGGCTTCATCAACCTCGAGAACGGGATCTACGAGGTCGCTTCGGGAGAGCTGCGCCCACATTCGCCGAGTCGTCGGTTCACCTGGCAGCTTCCGATTAAGTTCGATCCCTCCGCGACCTGCCCGACGTTCCTTCGCTTCCTCGGAGAAGTCCTGCCGGCGGAGCCGGTGCGACGCGAGATCCAGAAGCTCTTCGGCTACTGTATCGGTGTCGACGGCCACCCGTATCAGTGCGCTCACCTCTTCGTGGGCGGCGGTAACAACGGCAAGTCGACCCTCCTCTCGGTGCTGATAGCTCTCCTCGGCACAGAGAATGTCGCGGCCGAGACCCTGGTGTCGTTGACGGAGAACCGGTTTGCTCCCTCCAACCTCTACGGCAAGCGGGCGAACGTCTTCGCCGACCTGCCGAGCAATCCCCTCCGGTACACCTCGGTCTTCAAGGCGCTCACCGGCGGAGACAAGGTCCGGGCGGAGTTCAAGTTCGGGAGGACGTTCTACTTCGTCAATCCGGCGAAGCTCGTCTTCTCCGCGAATGAGTTGCCCGAGGTCAACGACCGGACCCGAGCCTTCTGGCGCCGGTGGTTCCTCGTCCTTTT
>JAKAVH010000227.1 GCA_021827545.1 Thermoplasmata archaeon | reverse complement strand
GGGACGCTTCCGCCCGCGGCAGCTCCCCCGGTCGATCTCCGTCAGACGGTCGAGGCGAACCGGGGGTGGCTCAAGCGGCTCCAGCTGCTGATCCCCGGTTTCCGAGGCTACCGTCAGGGGGAGGATATCCGGGAGGCGGACGCCTTCCTGCGCCTCCAGGTCGCCGACAAGATCCGCAACGCACGCACGACCGTCGAGAACAGCCGCGCGGGCCTCGCGAACGCCGGCCAGTTCGGGGTCCTGAACGACCTGTCGCCGCTGATCGCGAACCTCTGGCAGCTCGAAGGAGAGGTCCGCCATGCCGAGCAGGGGTATACGGGCATCTCGCCGGCGGTGCGCGTCAACCCCCAGCAGCTCGACCGCCTCTACGAGTACGACTACGGGTTCGCGCAGGCGGCCGACCAGCTGAACACCACCGTCTCCTCGCTCCCCGAGTTGCTCCTGGGTGGGGACGCAACGAAGGCGCCCGGGGTGATCGCGGCGGCCCGCGGCGAGGTCAACCAGCTCGGCCAGGCGTTCAAGGCGCGTCTCCAGGTGATCGAGGGGATCCGCATCTCGTAGCGAGTACCGGCCGAACGGAGGAGAACGATGGTCACGAACAACCCGATCCCGGCGAAGGGCGGCAGTCTCATCGGCGCGACGACGATCAACTGGGAGGACGTCTACAAGGGCAACAACGTCCTCTGGCGCGTTCCGCGGAACATCCGCTGGAACGACAACATCGTGGTCCGTGAGGACGAGACCGCGGTCTTCTACCGGGACGGAAAGGTCCTTGCGTACCTCGATAAGCCGGACCGGTACGCGCTCACCAGCATGAACACCCGCCTGGTCGGCGGGGTGATTCAGGCGCTCTCGGGGGTCCGCCAGGAGGCGGAGGTCTACTACCTCCAGCGCCGCATCTTCGACGGGAAGTTCGGCAGCGCCGAGCCGTACGTCTTCCGGGACCCGGACTTCGGCCTCGTGAACCTGCGAGTCTTCGGCAGCTACCGCTGGCGCGTCGGCGCGCCGGACAACTTCATCAATCAGTTCGTCGGGACGTTCGGCGCCGTCTCGACGCCCGACGTCGAGGCGCGTCTGCGGGACCAGATGGTCCTTTTGATCTACAACACGCTCGGCAAGATGAAGGAGCAGGGGCTGCGGGTCACCGACCTCGCCGCCCAGGTGATGACGATCGAGCAAGCCGTGCTCGGCTTCGCCCCCCAGCATTTCGGACCTCTCGGGGTCGAGATCAACCAGCTCCAGGGCCTTTCGATCAACCTGCCCGACGAGGTCACGAAGGCCGTCAACACCCGCTCGAAGATGGGGGTGCTCGGCGTGAACTACATGCAGTACCAGGCCGGCCAAGCGATGACCACCGCGGCCGCGAACCCCTCCGGAGGTGCCGGCGCGATGGCCGGCGCCGGTGTCGGGCTCGGAGCGGGCCTCGGGATCGGGTACGGCATGGTCGGCCAGATGCAGGGCGCCTACGCCGCCGGGCCGAGCCAGCCGTGCCGGAAGTGCGGGGCGATGGTCCCGGCCGGGACCCGGTTCTGCCCGAGCTGTGGCAACCCGATGACGGCGCCGCCTCCGGAGGCGGCCGGGCCCCCATGCCCGAAGTGCGGGCAACCGACCGCTCCGGGCGCGAAGTTCTGCCCGAGCTGCGGAGCGTCGCTCGCACCGGCTCCTCCCCGAAAGTGCCCGAAGTGCTCGGCGGACGTTCCGGCGGCGAGCAGGTTCTGCCCGAGCTGCGGCACCGCTATGGGGCCGTGACCCCGACGGAGCGCACGGGCGGACCGACCACCCTCCCCCACCAAGGTAGAGACTGATGTTCTGCGAGAAGTGCGGCACGCAACTGCCCGACGACGCACGCTTCTGCTCCAAGTGCGGCACGCCGACCGGGGGAGGGGGCGCGTCCCCGACCGCGGCGTCCTCCGCCCCTTCGCCTCCCTCTCTCGCGCCTTCGGGAGCCCAGGAGCTGAAGTGCCCGAATTGCGGTGCGCCGATCAAGCCGGTCCTCGGCGAGATGGTCATCACCTGCGACTACTGCGGTGGCTCGGTCACGCTCGGTGGCGCCGGATGGAAGGAGATTAACAAACACACGATGCTGACGCTCAAGGTCGCGGACCGCGCGGCGGCCCTCGAAGTCGTCCGCGCGTACCTCGACCAGGGCTTCTTCCACCGCCACTTCTTCGAGGAGGCGAAGCTCGTCGAGGGGCGGCTCAGCTTCGTGCCGTTCTGGGTCCTGCCGGCGTCGGCGTCGACGACGTACCAGTACCAGGCCGTTGCGACGAGCGTCGGCGCGACGGTCGGCACGATCGCCGCGGGCGCCTTGCTCGGCAGCGCGCTCAGCGGCGGCCGCGGGGGCGGCGGGTTCGGTGTGATCCCGATCATGGCCGGCCCGGTCGTGAACCCTACCCGCTCTGCCACGATCTCGGGACAGTACGAGTACCCGGTCGTCGCCGTCAAGGCGATGGATCAGTACCAGCCGAAGGACTACCGGTTCGCCCTCGGCGACCGGACGCTGTTCGACCGCAAGTCGATCCCGAGCGGCACCGCGGTCCTGAACGGAGATCTCGGCGAGGATGCCGCGCAGCACGCCGCGAAGGCGTACGTCCAGCAGATCCAGTCGGAGGAGGCGCATCACAAGCACAGCATGGTCTCGAACCTCCGGTGCGAGGTCGATGTCTCGGACGGGGAGCTCCTCCACGTTCCGATCTGGTACTTCCGGTTCGAGCACAAGGATGCCCAGCCCGCGGTGATCGTGGACGGGAACGCCGGTCGGGTCATCCAGACGGTCACCTAGGCGCCCCTCGGACCGTGGGGA
>JAKAVH010000098.1 GCA_021827545.1 Thermoplasmata archaeon | reverse complement strand
TCGGCGAGCCGCATGATCGTCACGGAGACGACGCCCCCGAGCGTCCCGGGACGGTCCCAGTAGCCGGCGACGAGCCCGAGCGCCCCGCCGGCGACGAGCGAGATGCCGGCGACGGAGAACCCGATCGCGAGGTCGATCGGGAGCGCCGCGACGACGTTCGAGTAGATGTCGCGGCCGAGCTCGTCCGTGCCGAACGGGTGGGGCCACGACGGCGCCTCGTGGTACGCGGTCGACAGCTGGTTGGGCGGGTAGAGGAGAACGAGTCCGGGGGCGACCACCGCAAGGAACGCCATCACCGCGATCACCACGACCAGGACGAACCCGACGAACGAGAGCGGGTTCGCCCAGAGGATCCGCAGGAAGGAGACGACGCCCCGACGGATCTGGGACGCCGCCGCGGCCACGGCGTCCGCGCGGGCGGAGCGGCGAGCCGGCGGGAGAGTGTCGGCGGAGGGGCCCCGAGCGCGCGCGCCCTCGTCCGGGGCGGCGGACGGCGCCGGGCTTCCGGACCCCGCCATCTAGCGCCACTCCACGCGAGGGTCGAGGACGCCGTAGAGGATGTCGGCGATCATGTTCCCGATCACGACCCCGATCGCGAAGACGATCACGACCCCGATCGTCCCGGAGAAGTTGTAGCCCGTGATCGCGCTGAACGCGTAGGAACCGATCCCGGGCCACGCGAAGACCTCTTCGACGATCACCGTGCCCGAAAGGAGCCCTCCCGCCGTGACCCCGAGGACCGTGGTCGTCGAGATGAGCGCGTTCCGGAGCGCGTGCTTGTAGAGGACGACGAACTCGGAGAGGCCCTTCATCCGCGCGGAGTTCACGAAGTCGAGCGGGAGGACCTCGAGCATCGAGCTCCGGGTCATCCGGGTCGCGATGCCCATGTTAACGAACGCGAGGACCGACGCGGGGAGGATCAGGTGCACGAGCGCGTCCCCCGCCCACGGGAGGTTGCCCGCGAGCAGCGCGTCGACGACACTCATGTGGGTGACCTGGGCGAACGGCGGCGGGGTCGACGTGTACTCGCCGCCCGTCGGCAGTCCGAGGAACGGACCGATGAGGATCGCCGCGACCACCGCGCCGAGGTACGTCGGCGTCGCCCATCCCGAGAGGTAGAAGATCCGGACGAGGTGGTCGCCGAGGCGACCGGAGTACTGGGCCGCCACGACGCCGAGCGGGATCCCGATCAGGACCATCAGGACGAGCGAGGCGAGCACGAGCTCGAGCGTCGCGGGGAGGGCGACCGCGATCACGGGGAGCACCGGAACGCCCGCCGGGGAGTTCCCCCAGTTCCCGTCGATCAGGTTCGCGGTGTACTTGAAGAACTGGACGTAGAGCGGCTGGTGGAGGCCGAAGGTGATCGCGCACTGGGCCAGCTGGGCCGGCTTCGCCCGTGGGAACCAGACCGCGCAGGGGTTCGAGACCGCGACGTGGGTGAAGAAGAACGTGATGACGATGACCCCGAAGAGGACGGGGATGAGGAAGAGGAGGCGCTTCGCGACAAAGACCGCGAGATCGGTGAGACTACGACCCAACCCCCGCTCCTCCTATCGGGAGAGCGGAGCCCCCGCCCCCCGGCCACCCGGGGGCCAACCGGCCGAGGCTATTAATTCCCCCGACGGCCGCGGGAGACCCGTCGGTTACGGAAGGTAATCGCGGGGGAGCGACCGGAGCTCCTTCAGCGTCTCGGTGGCGATCGAGACGAACTTGTCGACGTCCTTCTCGGTGTGCGCGCTCGAGAAGGTGATCCGCTCGTAGTTGTCCGGGTGGATGTAGATCCCCTTGTCGAGCAGGAGCTGGTGGTGCCGGAGGTAGAGGTTCCAGTCGATCTGGAGCGACTCGCGGTAGTTGACGATCTTCTTGCGACGCGTGAAGAAGAACTGGAGCATCCCGTTCACCGACTGGACGAGCATCGAGATCTTCGCGTCGCGGGCCGCCTCCTCGAGCCCCTTCTCGAGCTTCGTCGTGAGACGACCGAAGCGAGCGTAGAGCTCCTCGCCGCCGCGGTGGAGCATCTTGAGGTTCGCGAGCGTCCCGGCCATCGAGAGGTTGTTCGCGAAGTACGTGCCGCCGAACGAGATCCGCCCCGGGGCGATCAGGTCCATGTACTCCGCCTTCCCGCTGACCGCGGAGACCGGCACCCCGCCGCCGAGCGCCTTCGCCCAGCAGGAGATGTCCGGCTCGACCCCGTAGAGCTGCTGCGCGCCTCCCGGGGCGATCCGGAAGCCCGTGAACACCTCGTCGAAGATCACGAGCATCTCGTTCTCGTGGGCGACATCGACCAAGCGCTTCAGATAGCCGGGTTCGGGCGGGATGATGCCGGCGTTCGCCATCACCGGTTCGAGGATCACGGCCGCCAGCCGGTGGCGGTAGCGGCGGACCATCCTCTCGAACGCCGTCACCGAGTTGTACGGGGCGACCATCACGTAGTCGGTGACCCCCGGCGGGATCCCCGCCGAGTTCGGCAGCGGCCGCGGGTACTCGTCGAGGCCGGCGACGACCGGCGGCGCCTCCGCGCTGATGAGCGCGAGGTCGTGCTGGCCGTGGTAGTGCCCCTCGAACTTGAGGATCGCGTCCTTGCCCGTCACGGCGCGCGCGATCCGGATCGCGTTCATCGTCGCGTCGGAGCCGTTCGAGCAGAACGCGACGCGTTCGGCGTTCGGCACGAGCTTCTGGAACATCTTGGCCGTCTCGATCTCGAGCGCGGTCGGGGAGGCGAAGTGGAATCCGAACTGCGCCGCCTCCTGGACGGCGCGCACCTGTTCGGAGGGCGCGTGGCCGTTGATGAGGACGCCGTACGCGAGGTTGAAGTCGAGGTACTCGTT
>JAKAVH010000165.1 GCA_021827545.1 Thermoplasmata archaeon | reverse complement strand
GAGTCAATCGGTCGATCTTGCGCTTCTTCTCCTCGAAGAGCGGGTCGGGGGAGGTCTTCCAGGTGCGGATCGACTGGTGGGAGACCTCGTCCTCGTGGAGGATCACCCGCAGATACTCCTCGCTGGTTGACGGGACCAGACCCCGTTGAACCGCCTGCTCGCGCAGGCGGGAGAGGGACCGCTGGGCGTAGGGAAGGCCGAGGTCCCGAGGGCGGCTGAGGGCGAGGTCGACCAGCGCTTGGCGTTGCTCGTCGGTGAACTTCGGAGGACGCCCCGGACCCCACTTGGGCTGGAGAATCGATCCCGTGCTCGTTGAAGGCACGGATCACTCCGCGAATGTAGTCCTCGCTCGCCAGGGCGATGAGCGCGATTCGCAGCGGGGTATTCCCTTGGTAGCTCGCGAGGATGATCTGGGCGCGCTTGAACTCGATCGCGTTCTGGCCGTGGCGAACGATGGGTCGGAGCTTCGGTCCTTCCTCGAGCGTGAGGTCGCGGACCCGGAGCACCATGCCTCCGGGATAACCGAACCCCGGAAAGTACCATCGGTCCAAAGGTCAGGCAACTTTACCGGTCGCCCCACTAGCTCGAAGCCCCATCCGCACGATCCAGCCGACCCCCTCACGTTACCGGCCACGATGGTCACGGACCAAGTCGTCAACACGTTTCCCCGCCGGATCGAGACTCTCCCTCTTCGGGCACGCTGGCGGATCTACCCACGGAGCCGGCGCCCAGGGTGAGGCGATGCGTCGGCGCGCTCGGAAACAGACTCGCCGATACTGCCACGCATTCTGCCCGAGATCGCTCGAGCTCCGTGTCCCGCCGTTCGCCCTTACACGCCTTCTGCTATCGTGGCGCTTGCTCGGCCGGCTGCTGCCCGGTCCAACCGTCGCTCGGCAACGCTCCGGACTTATGGTTACTGAATTCAGTAACGTTATCTATTCGGGCGAGGTGGCGGCCGCGTGTTCAGCCGGGCGGAGCGCACCTATCTCTCGATTCTCGGAGAAGGGGACCGGATGGCCGCCGCGGCTAGGCTCGAACGGGAGTTTCCTAATCCGGTCTATCGACGAAAGCTCCTCTGGAGCATCCGCCAGAAGGTTCAGCGATCGATTGCCGATTGGGAGCTCTACCGGGATGCCGCCCTCGCGAACCCGAACCTCCTTCCCAAGGGGAGCGGACCTGCGGAGGTTTCCCGACCGGTCTTCCAAGAGCCGATCGTCGGCTTCGTCGATCGGCTTCTCCGATCCCTGAAACGACGCGGGGCTCCCGGGGGGTCCTCCGCGTCGCCCGCGGCCCAGCCATCGCGGTGATCGGATGCCCGGACTTCTATTCTGGGGAATCTTCGCCGTCGGCGTCGCGGTGGTGATCGGCGCGATCATCTTCTACGGGTCGATCATTCGTCGGGGCCACCGCCTTGGGACGAAGGGATTCGTCCAGCGGTCGCGGCTGAATTGTCCGCATTGCGGGCAGACGTTCGACTACGATTGGGTCCCCGGCGTTGCGCTGACCGCCGTCCGTCTCGGGAAGAGTCGGTACATGGCATGCCCCCTCTGCCACAAGTGGTCGATGTTCAATGTCTACGACACGATGATCCCGCGGCCGTCCGACGGATCGACGCCGACCTCGCCGCCGTCCGGCCCATAGTCGAACCACTGTCGGCCCGTCCTTCCGTCGTGGTTCGCCTGTTCGCTCGTATCCGTGGCCCTCATCGAGAGGCCGAGGCGCTCCTCGCGCCGGAAGGGCGTCGGGCAGGGTGATATGCCGGGCCGGCTCCCCTCCCCCGAACGAGCATGACGGCGAGCGACCTATCGAAGGAGCCGGCCCCGTCGGGGGACCGGGTGAATGCGACGACGTACGCCGACCTCGGCGACCTTCCGTTTTCGGTCGATCACCTCGATCGAACGGCCGACCCGACCGTCGACTTCTACCAATTCGCGACCGGCAGCTGGATCCGCCGCCATCCGATCCCCGCCGACAAGGTGATCTGGGGCGCGTTCTCCGAGCTGACCGAGAGAAACTTCGAGCGGATGCACCGCCTCCTCGAAGAGGCGGCGGCCGCGTCGCGGCGGCGGGCGCCGGCCGTCCGGCCAGTCGTTCGGCAGGTCGGGACACTCTATGCGTCCGCGATTGACACGGCCCGGCGCAACGCGCGCGGCTTCGCCCCGATTGCGGCGGCGATCGCCCGCCTCGAGCGTCTCCCGCGCCTGTCGAGCCTCGTCCCGTTCTTGGCCCGCCTGCACGCGGCGGGGATCGAGCCGATCTTCCACACGGCCGTCGACCCGGACGAGCGCCACAGCTCGACCTACGCGTTCTACGCTGTCCAGGGGGGGCTCTCGCTTCCCGACCGGGACTACTACTTCGACGACCGATTCGCGGAGATACGACGAGCGTACGTCGAGCACATCGCGCGGATGGAGCGGCTGCTCGGCGAGAGCGAGGCGACGGCGGCCGCCCATGCGAAGACGGTTCTCGCGATCGAGACGGAACTCGCCCGCACGAGCCGAAGCCGCACCGAGCTGCGCGACCCGAACAAGAACTACAACGCGTTCACACTCGACGAGCTCGGCGACCACTATCCGACGCTCCGCTTTCCGCGGTACTGGGCGTATCGCGGCTTGCCGTCGGCCTCTCACGTGGTGATCGGCCAGCCCGAGTTCTTCGGCGCGACGGACGCGCTCCTCCGCCGGGTCTCCCTGGCCGGCTGGAAGGTCTATCTCCGCTGGCAGATCGTCCACGCGAACGCCCCGTTCCTCCACGAGGCCGTCGAAGCGGAGAATTTCCGGTTCTTCCACCGGACGCTCCTCGGCCAGCCCGAGCCCGAGCCGGCGTGGAAGCGAG
>JAKAVH010000182.1 GCA_021827545.1 Thermoplasmata archaeon | reverse complement strand
CGCGCGAACGAGCGAG
This sequence comes from Thermoplasmata archaeon, assembly GCA_021827545.1. Next base: position 2,841 of record JAKAVH010000182.1, on the reverse strand, counting down.
TCGAGGGCTTCGTAGCCGAATACGAGGCCGGCCCCGAGCACGATCGCCCCGTTGACGATCCCGGCGAAGACCTCGAGACGGTGGGTACCGAACGTGAACCGGTCGCTCGAACCGTCCCGGGTGCTCGCGAGCGCGGCGTACGAGATCGCGAACGCCGCGACGTCCGGCACGTTGTGGACGGCGTCGACCGTCAGCGAGAGGCTCCGGGAGAAGAACGCCCCGACCGACTCGATCACGAGGACCATGAGCGAGAGCCCGACGGCGATGCGGAAGCCGCGCAGCACCCGCTGCTGCGCTTCGCCTTCACCGTGGTGGGGAGTCGGCATTCCTCCGTACCGGGGACGGATCGCGGCGCGAGACCTAGAGCGCGCTCGTGACGACTTCGCCGAGCTCCTCGATCACGGGCGCGAGGTCGGCCTTCGAGCCGGCCGTGCGCAGGCCGTGGTTCACGAGGTCGTCGACGATCGCCTGGACCACCGCGTCGAGCGACGCGCGGATCGCGGCGATCTGGTGGACCAGGTCGGGGTAGCTTCGACCCTCGTGGGCCATCGTATGGACGGCGTGGATGTGACCTTCGATGCGCGCAAGCCGGCGTTCGATCGCGTGACGTTCCGACCCGGACATATCCCCTCGGGGGGGAGGGGATACACCCCCGGGACTTAGCCCTGACGATGCCGGTCGGTGGCGTTCGAACGACGTCCTCCGCCGCGAAGGACGGGACCGTCCCGCGCGCGGATCGGTACCGGCCCGCGAGAGGTTCGCCTCGTGCGCGGCCCGTCGCCGCCGTCCGGAGTCGGCTGCGTGGGCACGGTTTCATCTGCCCCTCCCGTCTTGGCCCCCCGGAGCCCTTCCCGGAGAACCTTGAAGGTATGAGTCCAAGACGCCGACGCGCGGCACGTTCCTCCCGACGGCCCGCGACCCGGCGCCGTCGTCACTCTGGTCGCGGACGAGACCGGCCCCACGTGCGGCGGGAGAACCCAGAGGAGGCCCCCGGGGCCCTCGATTCGACCGGGAAGCTGGGTCCCGCCGCGCGCCGTCGGGGACGGGCGGTCGAAGAGGGGGCGCTGGGAACGCCGCAGCGGGCCACGAGACCGCTGCGGATCGTGATGGTCGGTTGGGAGTTCCCCCCCAACCACACCGGGGGACTCGGCGTCCATTCCTACGAGATCACGCGCGAACTGACGCGTCTCGGTCACCGGGTGCTCTTTCTCACGCCGTTCGCCGGACCGTTCACTCCGGTCGACGGCGTCACGTTCCGGTTTCCCGGAGAGCCCGTCGGGGACCCGGCCGCACGGTATCCTCCGGCGTACTGGTCGGGCGCGTCCCTCGACAGCCCGTTCGAGAACGCGACGGACGGGTACAACGCCTGGGTCGGCGGACTCCGCGACCTCGGGCCCGTGGACGTGGTCCACGTCCACGATTGGTTCGGAACGCTCGGCGCGCGCGAGCTCGCGGAGCGCCTCGGCCGGCCGCTCGTGATGACCGTCCACTCGACCGAGTACGATCGATCGCTCGGTCACCCGTGGGACCACATCCTCGCGCGCGAGCAGGCGGGGGTCGACGCCGCGCTGCGCGTGATCGCGGTCAGCCGTCATCTTCGCCAGCAGCTCATCGACCGATACCACGCCGACCCGAGCAAGGTGCGGGTGATCTACAACGCGGTCCGGCCCTCCGAGCGGCTCGAGCACATCGACCCCAAGAAGCGCGTGGTCCTCTACGTCGGCCGCCTCGCGGCGATGAAGGGCGTGGACACGTTCCTCAAGGCAGCGGCGCGGGTCGTCCCGGTCGTCCCGGACGTCCTCTTCGTGGTCGCCGGCGAGGGTCCGGAATACCCGCGCCTCCTCCAGCTCGCGGCGCGGCTCGAGATCGGCGACCGCGTGATGTTCCTCGGCCACGTCTCCGAAGAGGAACGCGAGCTCCTGCTCGCCGGTGCCTCGGTCTTCGTGCTACCGTCCGTGGTCGAGCCGTTCGGGATCGCCGCGCTCGAGGCGATGGCCGCCGGCGTACCGACGATCGTCTCAAGGACGAGCGGCGTCGCCGAGATCAGCTCGTCGATCTTCCGGGTCGATTTCTGGGACGTGGAGGAGTTCGCGAGCCGCATCGCCGAGCTGCTCGAATACCCGACGCTCCGCGCGGCGATGGGCGACCAGGGTCGCTGGGAGGCGCTCAAGGAGGGCTGGCCCGAGCGCGCCCGGGAGACGGTCGTGATCTACCTCGAGGCAATGGCCGCTCGGGGGGTGCCTCTCTGAGGGTCGTCCTCTACCTCCACCTCCACCAACCGTGGCGGCTCGCGCGGTTCCGGTTCCTCGACCTCGGCTCCGGTCGGTCGTACTTCGACCTCGAACGCAACCTCGCGATCTTCCGGGGGATCGCCGAGCGCTGCTACCGACCCGCGCTCGACCGGCTCGCCCGCGCGCTCGCGGAACACCCCGGCTTCCGCCTGAGCCTCTCGATCACGGGGACATTTCTCGAGCAGGCCCGCCTCGCGGCCCCGGACGTGATCGAGCGCCTGCGGGCTCTCTACGCGACGGGCCGCGTCGCGCTCCTCGCCGAGACGTACTACCATTCGCTCGCCTTCCTCGTCCCGCCGCCCGAGCTCGCCGAGGAGGTCGCCCAGCACCGGGCGATGCTCGAGCGCGAGTTCGGCGCGAGGCCGTCAGTGCTGCGGATGACGGAACTCGCGTACTCCGACGACCTCGCGCGGTTCGCGGAGTCGCAGCGTTTCACCGGCATGCTCGCCGAAGGTTGGGAGGGAGTGCTCGGCGGCCAGCCGCCCACGTACCGCTACTGCGCGGCCTCGGCGCCGACCGTGAACCTTCTTTTGCGCCACTACCGGCTCAG
>JAKAVH010000036.1:1205-2875 GCA_021827545.1 Thermoplasmata archaeon | reverse complement strand
CCGGGAAATGGCGGAGGAGCGCCAGCTGGAACCGAGCGTTGTAGACGAAGGAGTCCCGCGCCTCGGAGATGACGGCGGCTCGGATCCGATGGTCGAAGTACGCCTCGATCTCCCGGGGCCCGTACGATTCCTCGCCCTCCCAGCGGCGGGGGGCGACGACGAACATGTCGAGCGTGCGGGAGAGTTCCCGCAGGATGCCGATTGAGTAGCTCCCGACCCCGCCTCGGTTCGGGAGAAGTTCGGGAGCGAGGAAGCAGACCTTCATGCGGGGGCCCTCCGCGACCGTTCCCCGCGGAACGCCCCGATCCGTTCTGCACGGACGCTGTCGCGCGGCGCCCGGCCCATGGTGGAGAGGTTCGGGGGAGGGTCGGGCATGCGGGAGCGGTCCTTACGGCGCCCCGTTCTCTTCGCGGAGCATCCGGCGGATGCCCTCCTCGAGCGGGACCGTCGGACGCCATCCGGCCGGCACGTTCCCCGGGGAGATGTTGGCAAAGTTGATCGGGAAGTCTCCGGCCCGCGGCCCGGAAAAGCGGAAGACCGTGTTCCCGAGGCCGGCGAGTTCAGAGACCTTGTGCGCGAGCTCCCGGACCGAGATCGTGGTGCCCGAACCCGCGTTGAAGACCGAGCCCGCGGGGGCGCGGATCGCCCGGGAGAGGAGATCGAGGAGGTCGGAGATGTACAGGAAGTCCCGGGACTCATCCCCCGTGCCCTGGAGGAGCACTTCCCCGCGCGACGCGCGCAGCTTGCGGATCAAGTCGGGGATGACGTAGGAGCGGCTGCACCCCTCGCCGTAGATGTTGAAGAGGCGCAGGGTGACGTGGTCGGGGGCGTACCCCCGCAACGCCCCCTCCCCGGCCGCCTTCGATATCGCGTAGAGGTTGATGGGAGCGATCCCCGCCGAGATCGGCGTCGGGAGGAGCGATGGGATCCCATAGACCGCGGCCGTGGAGAGGAAGACCACCCGAGCCCCGACCTCCTTCGCGACCCGCGCCACATGGACGGTCCCCTGGATGTTGATGTTCCAGCACTCCGCGGGGCTCGATTCGCACGCCGGCACGGAGGCGAGCGCGGCCAGGTGGACGACCACTTCGGGCCGCGACCGGTGGAAGAGGGTCGCGACGGCCTCGGCATCGGTGATGTCGAGCGGCTGCGCGCTGCCGGTCGGTCGGAGATCCGTTGCCGTGACCTGGTGACCCTGGTTACGGAGATACGTGGCACAGTGCGTGCCGATGAACCCCGAAGCGCCGGTCAGGAGGATCTTCATGCCCGCCTCTCCCTGCGAGCCGGGCAACCCCATGCCCGCTTTAGGAATCTTCCCGGCTCGCTCGTACCGCCCCGAACCGCCCGAGCGAGCGGGTCAGCGGGCGATCGATCGGGCGCCGGAGAGGACCCCAGAAGGCGATGGGTGCGCGAGTGCATGGCGAATTGACTGTCCCATTCCCTTCTAAAGAGTTGCGACGCGGGCCGAGTCCCCCCGACGGCCCCTCTCGCCACGGCAACGCGCCCTCCTCTCGTTCGGCGAGCGAGGGCGAGCCCCCAATCGAGCAACAAGGCTAAACAGTCGGGCCGGCAGGACGGGGCTCCGGGCGTGCCGCAGCAGGGTAGGGATCGGGGATGCGAGACCTCGGAGAGTCCGATTTGGCGCCCGTCGAGCGTTTCTCGGCCCGGCC
>JAKAVH010000036.1:0-1195 GCA_021827545.1 Thermoplasmata archaeon | reverse complement strand
GCCGGGCAACCTCAAGAAGGCCCGCGGCACTGGGGACAGCTGTCGCGTGAGGGGCTGTGGGATCCTCTAGGTTCCCCGAGTCGCCCGGCCCGCTTCCCGCGTCCCGGGTCGGGGCAGGCATGTCGTGCGCACTGCGCTGTATGTCGCTGTATCATCCACGGCGGCAAAACGCGAGAAGTATAACCTTCTTAACGGACCACGCGATGGGACCTTTCACTCATTCGGGAGGAGGTCAAGCCGACTGACGGAGCCGACCGTCTGAAACCGATCCAAGCAATGAAGGGTGCCGGGAAACCCCTACTGAACGATATCGCCCCCTCACGGCCCGAGGCGCCGGGCCTCAGTGCCGAGGTCGAAGCCCGGATACGCGGCGCAGAGTCCGCGATCATCCTGCCGACCCTGAACGAGGAGGCGGGGCTGCGCAGCACGCTCAACGAGCTCGCGGGCATCCTCGCCACTTCGCAGGGGGGCCGCGTGGAGGTCGTCGTCATCGACGGCGGCTCGACCGACCGGACGGTGCTCGAGGCGCAGGCCGCCGGCGTGCCGGTCCTACGGCAGCGGAGCGTTGGCAAGGGCGCGGCGGTGATCGAGGCGTTCGAGTGGCTCTCCCACGTCGGGGTGCGCTACGGCGTGGTGCTCGACGCCGACGCGACGTATTCTCCCGACCGGACCGGTTCGGCGCTCGCGTTGATGAGAGCCGGGGCCGACCTCGTGATCGGCGTCCGGAATCCCGTCTGGGGAGCCCCCCGGGACTTCCGGGATCTGGTGCACCGGGCCGGAAATGTCGCCCTCAGTGCCACAGCGAGCCTGATCACCCGCCGGGCGATCCTCGACCTCTGCAGCGGTTTCTGGGCGATGCCGACCGAACGGTTCCTCGGCCTCGGGATCTCGGCCGAGTCGTTCGCGATCGAGGCGGAGCTCGTTCTCAAGGCCCTCCGGTCGGGGTTCACGGTCTACCAGATCCCGGTCGAGTTCCGAGAGCGGATCGGCACGGCGAAGCTGCGGGCTGTCCGCGACGGGGCCCGGATCTTTCTTTCGATCCTTTCCCATGCCCGCCCGGCCCCTCCCGTGGTGGTCCGTCCCTCCATGCCGGTCGTACCGGCCGTGTCCCAGCTCCTCGCGATCGGGGCGATCTCTGGAGCCTCGACCGCGATCGTCGAATCACATCCCTCGCGTTCGAGGGAGGCGACGGCGC
>JAKAVH010000167.1 GCA_021827545.1 Thermoplasmata archaeon | reverse complement strand
GACGGGCGCCATGGCGCTCACGAGGCCCACGACACCGGTCTCCCCCTGACCCACGGTCTGGGTCGCTCCGATGATGTAGCTCGCGAAGACGGCGGTCGTGATACCGAAGGCGAACCGGACGAAGAACGTCGAGGAGAACACCGCGACCAGGGCACGGCGGGCCCGCGGAGCGACGCGCACCTCGGTCAGGAGGGTCTCGGACACGGCGGCCCGGTCACCGGGACGTCGGGGAGCGCTCGATCAGTTCGATCCACACGTCGTTGGGGTCGAGCACGAACGCGATGCGCGACGATCCCCCCGCGAGCCGGTACGGCTCCTTCGCGACGCGCACGCCCTTCGTTCGGGCCGTCGTCAGAAAGCCCTCGAGGTCCTCCACCTCGAAGGCCAGATGGTCGAGCTGTTCTCCGGGCTCGAACTGCTCCTTCCCCTCCCAGTGCGTCAGTTCGACCCGGGCGCCCGAGATCGGATCCCGGACGAAGGCGATCTCGGCGCGGTTCTCCGGGATCGCCCGTCGTCGCTCGAACTCGAGGCCGAGAACTCCGGTGTAGAACGCGAGGGTCTCTTCCAGGTTCCGGACGGTGATCGAAGTGTGCAGGAACTTCATGGATGCTCGTCTCCGAGAGCGGCACGCCGGCCTACTAACGTTTCGGTCGCCTACGCGTGGCCAAAGACGACCCGGAGCGCCGCGTCGTCGGCCGAGCGTTCGGGCTCGACGCGGACGAAGCCGACGCGCTCGAACTGGAAGATCTCCCGGGGGCGCGCCTCGCGCAGCGCCCCCTCGCCGATCCCGCGGGTCCGATGGCCGTCCACTTCGAGGACGTCGACGGGAACCGCGTCGGAGGCTCCGACCCACTGCAGGCGGGGTAGCCGCTGGTTCTCCCGGCTCACGAACGTCGCACGGGTGATCGTCCGGTCGCCGACGGGTTCCGGGGCGAGCTGTATGTTGGCGAGGTCCTTGAGGCGCACGAGCGTCCCTTCCCGCGCCGTGAGGTCCCGGCGGGCGAGGTAGAACGCCGGGCCGGCCCGAAGGGTCCGTCGTCCCAATTCGGGACGATCCGGATGGTTGGGCAGCGAGACCTCGGCGAGATCGAACGGGTACCCGTCGACCTCGACCCGCACCGGGTCCGGGACGAAGGCCCTCCGGAGGGAGGTCGAGTCGATCCGTTTTCGGTTCTCGGCGTAGAGGGTCTCCGCGGGCACCTCGATGTCCGCGAGAGAGAGGCCGAAGGAAAGCGTGAACTCCCGAAGCGCGTCCATCGAGATCCCGCGTCGATCGAGCGACCGCAGGCTCCACGTCCTCGGGTCGGCCCAGCCGTCGTAGAGGCCTCCCTTCACCTCCGCGTACGACTTGCTCTTCGAGATCTTCGCCTCGCGGATCCGCAACATCCCCCAGTGCAGGAACGGCGGGCCTTCCACCCCCAACAGGTCCCACAGAAACCGTTGCATCCGGTCCTCGATCACCAGGTCCTTGCCCCGAAGGACGTGGGTGACGCCGAGCTCGACATCGTCGACCGCCCAGGAGAACTCGAGGAGCGGCCAGACGCGGTAGCGTCGTCCGACCCGAGGGTGCTCGGAGTCGCTGATGCGGAAGAGCACCCGGTCCCGGAACGCGGGATCCGGTTCCGCGAGATCGGTGCGCAGCCGGAGCACCGCCGCTCCCTCCGGGTACTCCCCGTCGAGCATCTTCTGCCATTCGTCGAGCGTCTCGCCGACGGTCTGGGACCGCTCGGGACATGCGATCCCCTTCGCCCGGTTCTCCCGAAGGATCTCGGGGGGGCACCGGCAGACGTACGCCCCTCCCTTTTCGATCACCCGCCGGGCCCAGGGATAATGCGCGGCGATCCGGTCGGACTTGAAGTAGGTCGCGTCGGGGCGGACCCCGGCGAGCTCGAGGTCCCCCCGGATCAGGTCGAGGAACTCCGTCTCGACGCGTTTGGTCTCCGAGCCGATGGTGTCGTCGAAGACGAGGAGCAGCTTCCCATGGTACCGTTCGCGATAGTGCTGGTTCACGTACAGCATGCGGCCGTTGCCGATGTGCAGACTGCCGCTCGGGAAGGGGGCCATGCGGAGGACCACGCGGCCGTCCACCGCCCCGGGGAGGTCGGGGAAGTGGGCGGAATCTCCTCGGACCTCGCGGTTCCGCTCGGGCTCGGGGCCTCCCAGTGCGGCCAGTCGATCCTCGAGCTCCGCCTCGGGGAGACCTCGGATCTCCGCGACGACCGTGGAAACCAGGTCCCGAACCTCTTCCGCCCGGGGGCGCAGCGAGGGTTCGGTCGCGAGGAGTCGGGCCACCACGGGCCCCGTCTCGGCCGAGCCGCTGTGGGCAATCGCGTTCTCGAGCGCGAGCCGCCGTGCCCGGCGCTCGACCTCCGGTGGGACGACCACGGAGGGGCGACCCGATGGCGCCTTTAAAGGGGTTCGTGCGCCCGAGAATGCTTCTGCGTCGTCAGGGGCGTCCCGTGCCCCAGTGCCTCGGCGACGGCCTCGGCGAGCGTGAGCTTCCCTTCGAGGACTTGGTGCGCCGAGGAGCGGGAGATCGTGACCCGGCCGCCACTTCCCTCCCGGCTCAACCGCTGCAGGTTCGAGATCTCGACGCGGTCGAAGTCCACCAGACCCAGGGTCCCGACCCCGGCGGCGGCCAAATACAGCGCGGCGGGACACCCGAGCCCGCCGGTGCCCACCAGCAGCATGCGGGCTGCCTTCAGTCGCTCCTGGCCAGACCGTCCGATCTGCGGCAGGCTGATGTGCCGCTGGTAGCGTGCCCGCTCATCCGCCGAGAGCGTCACGGCTTACCCACCGCTCAGAGCGCAGATCACGTGCACGGTGTCTCCGCTTCCCACCGGCGCAGACAACTCGCTCACCTCGCGTGAGTTACCGTAGAAGCGGATATGCGG
>JAKAVH010000169.1:9018-15155 GCA_021827545.1 Thermoplasmata archaeon | reverse complement strand
CGGTAGAGCACCTCACGGATCGCCGCCTCGCTCTGGCCGGCGAGGGCGCTCACCAGCTCGGGACCGTTCACGATCTGGATCGGCACATTGAGCTCGTTGGCCGCGGCCCGCATGACATGGGTCTTGCCGCAGCCCGGGGGTCCGAAGAGGAGGATCCCGCGCCCCGACTTGATCCGGTAGCTCTCCATGAGCTCGGGCCGTGTGAGAGGCAGCTCGACGTACTCGCGAAGGGCGAGCTTGACCGCCTCCAGACCGCCGACGTCGTCCCAGCGAACGACGACCTTCCGTTCGGTCCGCTGGGTCTGGTGCATCTTGCGCTCGTAGTCCAGCTTCATCTTCTCGTAGTCGGCGATTACCCGCAGCGAGATCGAGGGCTTCATCCGACTCAGCACCGTCCGGAAATCCTCCATCGAGATGGCCCCCCGCGCGCCCGTCGTCATCTGGCGGCGTAGAGCGAGCGTGGCCGCTTCCCGGACGAGGTTCGCCAAGTCGGCGCCGCTGAATCGCTCGGTGAGCCGGGCAACCTCTTTGAGATCGATGCCCTTGCGCACCGGACGGCCGTGGAGATGAACGTTTAGGATCTCCTCCCGTTCTGTGACATCCGGCGGAGGAACGTAGATGATCTTGTCGAGCCGTCCCGGCCGCATCAGCGCCTGATCGATGAGATCGGGGCGGTTCGTGGAGCCGACCACGATCACCCCGGCGCTCTTCTCGATCCCGTCCAGCTCGCTGAGGAGGATGGACAAGAGCCGGGGGGTTACGTCGTCCGCGCTGTAAAGGTCCCGCCGCTTGGCGATCGCATCGATCTCGTCCAGGAACAGGATCGCGGGCGCCCGCTCCCGAGCCGTGCGCAAGAGCTCCGCAATCTTCCCCTCGCTCTCGCCGTACCACTTGGACATGATGTCCGACGACTTCACGGCGATCATCTCGACCCCGAGCTCGCTCGCGAGCGCCTTCATCAGCATCGTCTTGCCGCAGCCGGGCGGGCCGAACAGCAGGATGCCCTTGGGCGGCTCGAGCTTGAAGCGGCTCGAGATATCTTGTCGCATCAAAGGCATGATCATCGACTCCTTGATGTCGCTCTTCACATCGTGGAGCCCTCCGACCATATCGAACGTGACGTGCTGGAGCGTTTTCATCTCGGCGACTCGGCTGCCAACGGACGAGCCGCCGAGCCGCGCGGTGAAGTACCCTTCGAACGTCTCCCGGAGGATGAGGGAGCCGAGCACCGCCGCCACCACCGCCGGCACCAAGAGGATCACCGCGAAGGCGTTCCAGGAGACGTAGCCGAACGCGTCGAGGCCGGCGAACGAGGCACCCGCCACGAGCGCTCCCGAGGCTCCCGAGTACGTCGCCACCTTACCGGGCGTCTGCAAACTTCGGTCGCGCATCACCCAGGAGATGAGCCACACCGCGAAACACCAAGCGCCGACCTGGGCTAGCGGGATGGGAAGGGCCCCGAGCCCAGCGCCCCCGCCCGCGAACGAGGCCGCGGAAGGGCTCAGCAACGCGGCGTACGCCTGTCCGATCGCGTTGGCAGAGAAGTACGGTAACGTCAGCGGAGGCAGCAACGGCGAAGCGTGCCCCGTGACGAGGCTGACGGTTCCGTTGGCACCGGGGCCCGCCAGGAAGCCGAGGACGGGGAAGTTGCCGAGCGTCACGAAGAGACTCACCAGCAGCCCTCCCGCCACCGCGACTGCGAGGCCGAGGTACAGCGAGAAAATCAGCGTGAAGAACACCGGGCCGACGATGGAAAGGCCGTACGGTGCCAGAAACAATGTGAGGAAGATGCCCGCGCCGAGCTTCCAGTCCATGAGCGAGGCATAGAGCACCACCATTGAGACCAACAGAAAGACCAGACCCAGCGCCGGGGATTGATACGCCACGGCCGGGGTGACCAGGAGCACGAGCAGCAACAACGCGAGCTGCGGGAACCGCCACGCAACGAGCATCACCGCGCCCGCGAGGAGCAGCAGAAACGGCCACGGGTAGAACGGCACGAACGCTCCTCCGAGCACGGCGAGAAAGCCGAGGAACAACACCGGCAGGTGACGGGGATCCTTCGTCTGCCGGACCAGCCAGCGGCCGATGCGAGGGGCCCACAGGAGGCCGAGGGCCACGATGGCGGCCCCGAGGGCGAAGAGGAAGTAGAACAGCACGTCGTACCCGACGGCCGGAGAGCCCTGGAAGTACTGAGGCGAGATCGCGAGTGCGGCGGGGCCCGAGAGACCCTGGCTGATGGCCCGGTACGTCGCGTCGGCCGCCGCGTCGAGCGTCACGTACGTCTGGCTGCCGTAGGGACCGCCGGGGAGCTGAACGCGCACGACAGTGAACGTCATGACCACGGAGGTGCCGGCCCCCATCCACGCGACCGATCCTTGCACGGTTCCGAACAACGCGTTGGCCAACTGGGTAAGGCCCGCGGCGGCCGAGCCCGCACGCTGCACGGATTCGAACGTCAGGACCGTGACCCCGCTCGAGGCATTGAAGGCGGCCGATTGGACCGTGTCCTGAAGCACAATGGTTTGCCCGGGCTGGAGCGATGCGTTGGTCAGGGAGACGTAGGTCGTTCCCTGATCGGTGGTCAGCGTCGCCCCCGAGTTCACCAGGAACTGAGCGGCCGACTCCGAGTGGGCGATATACGGATAGAACGTCATCGCCAGTCCGCCACCGACCGCCATCAACACCGCACCGAGCGCCACCAGCGCGACCAAGACCCGCCGCCCTCCCGGGCGGCGTTTCGGCGCTCGCGCGGAGCCCGGGGACTGAGCGCCATTTTCCCGACCTCGCTCGGCGATCAGTTGTGTTCCGTTCGATGCGGGCGTTGCGGCACTCGGTTCCTTCTGCATCTCCTCTCTCCTCAACGGCTTCAAAGCGTGATCCGGCGGCGCTCCTCCTCGTCCTGCTGTCGTTGGATCCTGTACCATCGTCCGAGGGGAACGAGCAGGGCGGTCGCCGCCGCAAGGCCCACGAGCGGGACCAGGCCGACGGGCGAGATCGGCGCGGACCCCGTTCCGGCGACCGGACCACTCGCGAAGAGGAAGATGATCGTTGGCGGAACGCCGCTGGTCAGTTGGACCGAGGCCTGTTGCGTCACTCCGAAAGCCGTCGCGGTGACGGTGTACGTGCCGAGAGGCAGGCCCAGATAGCTCTGCCCATTGGGGGCTTCCAGCGCCCCGAACCCGAACGGGAAGGAGTGGCCGGTCGAGAACCACGTACTGTTGGCGATCGTGAACGTGAACGACGGCAGGAGGGTCTCATTGGTCACATCCACGGCCTCCACAAAGAGAAAATTCGTGCTCGGGGCCGGAAGGGGAGAAACAGGCCCGGCCTCGGTGTACGTTGATTGATTGGAGTTCTCGGTGACACCGTAGATGTCTTCGGCCAAGACCGCGAACGTGAGGCGAGCGTGATCCGGGAGTCCCGGGATGTCAAGATAGGTGGAGTTGGTCATCGACCCGGTCATCAGGACCTGGCCCGTGCTCGTGGCCCCGGCATCCGAGTAGGTGAACCGCACCACCGAAGCGGCAATGGTGACGTTCGGCAACGGCTCCACGAGAGAGACGTTGACCGGGGTGGCCGTCGGCAGCGTCGTGCCCGAGCCGGGGATCGTGGGGTTGGTGGAAAGGCGGGCGTTCGCGGCCAGTCCTTCGTTGGGGTACCACCAGCCGCCGAGACGGCTCCACGTGAAGCTGTAGGTCGGGCTCACGATCGTGTCGATATTGTTCCCGTTCCACGGCAACCAAGCCGTCACGTTGAAGGAGACGTTCGTGGACGGGTACGGTCCCAGCGGTTTGGAGAGCGATTGTACCGTATGGTTCGCCGGGCCGAACGGAACGGAGAAGACCCCGCTCACGTTTCCGCTGAGGACCACCGTGAGCCGTGCCTCAGGGATCGGAAGACCGAGGCTCCCGTTGGCCGACAAGCTCTCCAGGGTGATGGAGAGGGACTGCACGGGGTTCGGGTCGTAGACCGGGGATCCCAAGACCGGAGGATTCGTCACGATCCGAAGGTCATCCGAGACATTGGTGGACCACCACGGCCCCGACACGGAGAACTGCCAGGTCGCTGAGTCGTTGGTCCCGGCGGGGAGCTGTTCCTGGTAGACTCCACCGGCGGACTCGATGGTGGTGGGCGTCGCGTTCTGGGTATCCAAGGTCACGTTGAAGTAGACCGACGATCCCGGCGGAAAGAAGCGGTACAGATTGAAGAAGAACGACGCGGTTTGGGGTGCGGTGGGGGAGACGTACAGCGGCATTTGCACGGGGGAGGTGGGTGCGAACCCGGCTAGGGGCGGGGCGGCATTGGTCGGGGACGGCCAAGCCGTCCCCCACACCGTGACATACCCGTAGAAGATCGGAACCGAGGTGGTGAAGTTCATCCAGAAGCCGTTGAGGTACATCGGAAGCTCGTTCGTGCACGGAACGGTCTGGAAGTTCGGGCCGGACAGCGCGGGGTGATGGGGGACCGTGAATTGGACTTCCACATCCTGAAAGAAGCTTGTCGAGTTCCAGTTCGGGGTCCCTTGGGGCGTCGGGCATACGGGAGCGGGCGAGCCGGATGCCGGTCGCGACGGGGAGAGGATGGCGCCTCGCCCCATCGCGAAGTGGGAAGGGGGCCCCGCCGAAGGGCCCACAGCCGCAAACCCCCAGCCGAACAGCACCAACAGCGCGATGAGCACCGCGAAGCCGCGATTCATAGTGTGATCCTCCGGATTTCTTCGGCCTTGCGCCGCTGGACTCCCCGCCACCACCGGACGAGGGGAACGAGACAGACGGTGGCGGCGGCGAGGCCGATCCAATTGCCGATTCCTACCGCAGGCAGCACCGGGGGGGCCCCCGCCAGGGCCGGCGCGGTCGCGTTGAGCCAGACCAAGAAGAGGGCGCCGTCTTGGACGACTACCCAGTTCGATCCGACAGCGGCTACGCCGTGGGTCCGCGGGTCATGGGTGACATAGACGGAAAAAGCGACCACCGGTGCGGAGGCGGCGCCGGGCGGTAGGAACCACGGGTCCGTCACCTCGATGGAATAGGCAAGGTCGGCCGGAACCACCGCAGGATACTCCGGACCTGCCGAGGCGATGGTGGGGTACGCAAGGCCGGCGATTGTGGACCCGCTGTCGGCGAACGATTTTTCTGCGAGGGTGATCGAGACGGCAGCGCCGGTCACCCAATGCCCGGTGCCCGCATCGTAGACAGCGAGGTAGAAGAACGTCATGTTCGCGGGGACCGTCGGGACTAGGGACGAGAACGACGGGACGGCGTACACCCGTACGGGTGATTGCTCCACCTGCAGAGAAAAGTCCCACGCCTCGACGTAGAAGCTTACCTGCGCCCCCACGGGTTCCGGAGGCAGCGATCCCGCGAATGTGACGGAGTCGATACGAGCGAGGGAGACGGACGACGTCGTGTTTTCGCCGAGCAGCGGTACCGTGACCGTATAGACGACCCGAGCACCAGCGATGGCGGTCGTGGGATCCCGGCTCTGTAGGGTGATCGCGACGGGGGTCCCGGGGGCGACCGCCGCCGGCGCCCCGAAATCCGAGTTGGTTGCGGGCGACGTCATGAGCGCGAGGTCGTCGGCAAAGAGACCGGTTCGGAACGACCCATTCCCCAAGACGGTGTAGTTTTCAAGAGGGGAAACGATCCAGTCGCCGGCGGTATCTGCCGCGTGTACCTGGAAGATCACCTTGGCGCCGGCGATCTGGGCAAACGCAGCCGGGAGCGCGAGGCGCGCCGATGCGTACCCGGTCGTCCCGTTCGAGGGGGGCTCGCTGACCGTCACGGAGTTCACCACGCGACCACTCGGAGCCGTCTCTTGGGCGTCTAGGTACGCCTGCCCTAGCGTCGCCCCCACGGATCGGTCGGCAGCGGTGAGGTTCAGGAGCACGACCACAGAATCGTTCCATGTTGGCAACGAAGGCGCAGTCGACAAGGCAAGATCGTCTTCAAACGACGAGGCCCCTGCGAATTGAGCAGCTCCGGGGTACGGGGAGTACGGCCACGCGCCCGCGTAGGTGTACGTGAACGTCGGTCCGTACCGATGCTCGTAGGCTCCCGAGACGTTGTAGGTGATCACGACCTGCCAAGCGATCGACATCCCCGGGCAGAAGTGCGGTTTCCCGGTCGCGTGGAGCG
>JAKAVH010000169.1:0-9008 GCA_021827545.1 Thermoplasmata archaeon | reverse complement strand
GATCTGAACGTCCGATTCTCGGGTTCATAGATCGGGCCGCTCCACCACGTAGCCGTCGACGCGTGCCAGACGGTCCCGTCTTCCTTAGAGTAGTAGGGGTCGCCGTTCCACAAAACACCCGTCACGTTGAGCGCAACGGGCGCGTCCGGCCCATTCAGGGGAGCGTTCGTCCAATTCAAGGGCTGTGACGACTTCACGTAGAGCGGGATGCTCGTCGTGCTGTTCGGCTCCACGGACGCCGCGTACCCGGACGTCGTGACGATCGCCGGCGTGTTCGAGTTCGCGACCGACACGCAGACGCCCGTCGTGACCGGGGCACAGGGAGGGTTGAACGCGGCCGAGGAAGGAGGCTCTGAGCCCGATGCGGTGACCCGGGCAGCGTTGACCGGGATCGGGGCGGCGCCGGGAAGCAGGAGAAGGAGCGCCACGACGAGCACGATCCCCGCCGAGGCGAGGCTCTCCACGGCGCAGGACCCGCCCCGGGTTCCACTCTCGGTTCTCTCCCAAGCCCTTTCCATCTTCGGCTCTCACTCCCACCCGCCAAGCACGGAGTCGGGGACGGCCGGCGAGGGGGTGGCCGGCGGCACAGGGTTCGCTCCTGACATCGCACCTACACGAACCCCGATCGGCCGATGCTTAAGGCCGATCCGAGTAAAGCCGGCGGCGAGGAACCCCGCGGCGACTCCCTGCAAAGAGACGTTCGACACGACGACGGATTGCGTGACCACGACCTGCTGAGGGAGCGTAATGGGCAGAGAAGGTGGCGGCGGAGGCGGGGGAGGGGGCGGGGGAGGCGGGGGCGGCGGCGGGGGCGAAAACAGGCCCGAGATCGGAACCACGGTGACTTCGGCGACCGGAAACGATTGCGTCACGGTCGTCCCGTTCGACGTCGGCAGGTAGGTCGACCAACTGTACAACTGCCCTGCCACCGGTCCGCTGCCGGCCGCACGGCACTCGGTCGTGACGCACGCATCCACCGGGACGAGGGAATACGGCGGTCCGGTGGCGACCACGTTGAACGAAGCCTGCCAACTATCCCCGATATACATGACATTCTGCGAAGCGTTCGTCGACCAATTCCAGCCAAGGTAGCTGATTCCACCGTCGTGGAAAAGCTGGGGAGTCTTTTGGCAGGTCGGGAACGGGACCCCTTGGGAGAGGCATTGCGCTGTCGCCTCCAGGTTGGGGGCGAGCGCGATGTTGCCGAACGGCACGAACGTGAAGACCGGATGGCCCGTCCCGCGCGCGACCTGGGTGAGCCGTATCGGCCCGAAGCCGATGCCGCGGAGGGCCGCCAGCAGGGTCGGATTCTGGGTGTTGGGATCGTTGACCGGCCCGTGCGGCACGTACTCCAAGGTGCCGGTCTGCCCGTTCGGACAGGTGAACCACGAGGGACCGTCCCACGTCCCGCCCGTCGCCGCCGCCAAGGCGCACCCCGCGAGCAGGATATGATCGACGTCTTCCACCACGATCGGGCCGTTCGGCCCCCCGCCCGGATACCCCGGCCGCCACGAGGGGCACGCCGGATCGGTGACGCAATCCCAATAATCGATCACGTCGATGGTGCATTCCCCACCGACCGAATCCGTGCAGGCCGGGGCCGTTCGGGCGAGCGCGGCGATGGAATCGTTGGGGATGCCATCCTGACTGTGGACCCATCCCTCGCATGCGGGCTGCACGCCGTTCGCGAAGGAGTATGACGGTTCGCATGTGGCCGAGTAGCAGGCCGACCCGGTCGGCAGGGAGCTGTAACCGAAGTAGATGTAGGCCTGGGACATTGAAGCACAATAATTCTCGACGTACGCCGGCGCGAGGGGCGCCGTGCTGCCCATCAGGACGATGACATGGTGCGTACCGCGGGACCACGACAGCCCGCTGCCGATGATGGTCCCGTACAACGCGGTGATCGAGGACGAGGTGAGCATGTTGTCGGCCATGTCGTTGTCTTCGTAGTACCACTGGCCACCGAGGACCTGCGCTTGGAACGTCGCGCGGACCTCCGCACCGAACTCCGATGCCGGAACAAAATGCTGAATGTCAACATGGTATTCAGCCCCATCCGGATCGTTCCAGATGTCGGCGTACGTGGCGAAATAGTCGACCAGAGCGAACGAGACGTTCGTGTGCGGATTCGCGGCGGCGATGCTGTTCGCGATCGTCTGCGCATTGGCGATGAAGAACGGCACTCCGTTTGATTCCAAACAGGCTGGTCCGTTCGGATTGGCGGCCCAACAAGGGTCCGTGCCTGGTTCTCCGGCTTCTTGTCCGGTGCCATCATACGGGGTTGTCTCAAGCACGAAGGCCACCTGCACGGAAGGGTACGCAAGGCCCGCCGCGAGGCCCGCGTAAGCCGATAGGGTGACCCGGGCAGTCGCCGCCCCCGCGGGACAGGCAGCCGTATCCCCAGCGCAGATAACGGTGGGAGTCGCCGAGATGCCGAGTTGGAGCCCTGGCTCGGATGTGCCCGCAGCTCCCGCGACGGCCGGCGGCGATGGAGCCGGCGGGGACTCGTTGGATGACGGCCGGGCCAGCGGCGCCGGCAACCCGGCCGCCCCCAGCCACGGCCCGGTTTGCGCCAGTTGCGCCAGTGCGGCGATGACGACGATCAACGCGAACGCACCCGACACGATGGCCCACCGCACGACCCCGCGGCGCCGAGGGGCGATCATGGAGCGGCTCCTCCGTCGTTCTTCTTCGCCCGACGACGCACGCGACGTCTCCCGATCAACCCCCCTATGAGGACGGTTGCCCCTCCGCCGATTCCGAGGAGGATCCACGGAGGGATCGAGCCGCCCTCGGTCGGGGGAGTCAGGGCCGAGAGCATCACGGAGAGCGGGGCGGTCGATGGGGTGACTATGGACAATCGAACCGACGCATATCCGCTGGCATTCACGATGAGTTCGTACGCCCCCGCGTACAACGCCACGTCGAATCCCCCATCCGGCCCGGCCACGGTGTGCGCTGTGACGTTCGCCCCGTTGATGGCCTGGCCAAGGAACGTGAGCCGAGCGGCCGCCACCGGTCCTCCGCCAGCGCCGGTCACCGTCCCGTGCACCGTGGTCAGCGGCGGATAGAGCGTCACCATCTCGGTAACCGGGGCCCCTTGCACCGCGACCCCTAAGGAGAGAGGCGCGTACTCCGAGGCCGACGTTCCCTGCCCCACGACTTGGAGGCGGTAGGTTCCGTTGGGAAGAGGGAAGGAAAATCCACCGGAGAGGTTGGTCGTCGCGAGGAGTCCGGCACTGTTCTCGATCATCGCCCCCGGAATCGGCGTGTTGCGGAGGCCGTCGACGACCTGCCCCGTGACATTCCATTCCCAGAGCGGCAAGCTCACCACGAGGCCGGCCGTCGGGCCCGATACCGTGAGAGGCAACCGTACGGCGGCGTAGCCGGGGAACCACGCGAAGAGCGTGAAGCTTCCCGGCCCCACGGTCATCTCGAACGCGCCGCTCGCGGTCGTGATGGTGGTGTATGCCGTGGCCGATCCCGTTCTTAGCGACACCGTCGCGTTCCCTATCGGCTGACCGTCCCCGCGCCGCACGATCTCCCCGCTGATCGGATACGCTGACGGCATGCCCAACGGCACCACGAGCACCGGCGGCGCCGTGACGATGGTCCCGCTGTCGATGGTCGCGTACCCATATCCCTCGGCATAGCCGGCCGCCGTGGCGGACAGCACGGCCCGACCGGGCGTCACCGCCAGCAAGAACTGCCCGGACGCGTTGGTCGTCGCCGGCGCCCCACACGGAAGCGTGGAGAGCACGGAGCAACCCACTACGACCGCCCCGGCGACGGGGGCCCCATTTTGGGCCGATTCGACGAGACCCTGCACGAAGCCGAACTCTTGGAGGAAGACCGCCCCTATCGGAGTGGTGCCTCCCGGAACGACGCTCACCGAGAGCGATGTACTGTTGTAGTTCGGCGCCGACAGTTCGAGCTGATACGACCCGGCCGGAACTAACAAGGAGAATGTTCCGTTCGGCTCCACCTCGACGGACAGCGCGCACCCCCCGATCACGCCGGACGTTTCCGGACACGCCGTGAGAGTCGCCGTCGGAAGCGGAAGGCCGGTCGGCAGACCCCGAACATTCCCCTCGATGAGGCCGTACTCTTGCACCACGTACGCCGGCGCGGAAATCCACTGATCGGACCGGGCGGTCACGAATTCGGTGTAATTGCTCGTGTAATCGACCGCCTGAACGCTTACGGAGGTGACCCCGGGAGGCACCGCCACCCAGTACGCGCCGGACGCATTCGTCGTGCTCTCGACGCACCGTCCGCTCAGCGGCGTGGTGCCGGCACATGCCACCACTGTGGCGCCGGCCACGGGCATGCCACCGGGGGTTGCCACAACCTTGCCGGCGAGGATGCCCTCCGCGGTCAGGTTAATCCGGTCGACCGTCACGAATGCGCCGGGACCGACGGCCCGGTACGAGGAGGCGTTCGTGAGGAAACCCGTGGCGGACACCGAGAGGATGTCGTGCGGGCCGACCGGCGCATCGGCGAGAAACTCCCCGAGGCTGTTGGAGACGGCGGACCCTCCCCCCGGCGCCACAATCGGGTCCGGATTCAGAGTGAAGACCGAAGCGAATGGCACCGGCCTTCCGACCACCGGGTCGAAGATGGTTCCTGCGTACGATCCGGGGCCGTTGAATTGCAACTGGGAACTCGCCACCCAGCCCCAAGGCTCCACTCGGATCGGGAAGGAGGGCCCGGGCGGCAATACCGTGGTCCGTCCGGCCGTGACCGGGGCCTGCAGAGCCGTCGCATTATAATCCTCCACACCGCCGATCGTGAACCCGACAGATTCCCCCGTCGGGGCCGACAGGTTCAGGAACCCGGCCCCGTTGGTGTCTCCGGCGGTCGACGCCGAAGCGCCGGTGATGGGATCGTAGAAGCTGGCGGAGGCGCTGAGGTACGCCGCCGGCTGACCGGTGACGCTGTTCACCACCCGCGCCGTCGCCCAGCCGAACGACGTAAGCATGATAGGGGGGGCGACGACGACCCCGGCCATCGGCAGCGACGTGGGCACGAAGGTGGTGTTCGGGAAGTACAGGCTCGAGGCCCCCACACTAATCCGGATGGTGTTGGCTGGATCATCTCCGGGGAGGAGAGCGATGAAGTCGCCCCCCGCGTCCGTCACGCCGGACACCGAGGTTGGGGGAGCCTTGGTCGTGGTTATCAGAAAGTTCGTCCAAGGGACTAGAACGGACCGGCCGCTGCTCGTGTTGCCGCGGGCCACGACCTTCCCCTCGACAGCCGAGAATATAGCTAGCGGCAGGACCGGGCGATCGCTGAGCAGCTGGGCCGGCCCCGTCCCGTTGAACAGAAGGGAACCGGGCACGAACCCGCCGGAGGCGCTCAACGCACCGCCGCCTAGTGGGGACGCGGTGAGTTCCAAGTAATCCCCGTAATATGTCGGCACGGAGAACGCGCCATCGGTGGCGTCCGTCACCGACGGGCCGCAGGCCAGCGACGCCGTGCAGGCGATCACACTGGCGGGCGGGCCCAAGGTAAGATTCACCAGGGAACCGGAGGGGGCGAGAACAGCAATCGTGGACCACGGCTGAAGGGTGACCGTGCCGTTCACCCAAGGGAGCGGAGCGAGTAGGATCGTCCCGAGATCGACGTGGGGGCCGGACAGCGCCGACACTGTCAGGAGGTCGGGGAAGTAGCCGGGCGCACTCACGCTGAGATTGTAAACGCCGCTCGGCACACTGACGTTGAAGTATCCGCCGGAGTTCGAACCGTCGGTCACTGCCACGCAAGTCGCGGAGTACGCGGAACTGACGGGACACAGTTGGATTTGCTGAGTGCTCACGCCCCAACCCGTTCGATTGTCCACGAAGCGGCCCGTCACCCAAACCGCGGTTCCTCCGACCGGGTGAAGGTACAGGGTCGGGGCTCGCGTAGTCATACCAGGCGTTGCGTTAACCCATGTCCAGTCCGTCACGTAACCAGAGGCGCTCGCGACTATCTCGTACGTCGCCCACGGCAGCCAGCCTCCCTCCACGTAGCCCAAGTACTGGCCGGACGAGGTGGTCAGTCCCGAGCCGAGAGGCGTTACACAGGTGGAACCGCCGTTCGACCCCGCGACGGCACAGTAAGTCACGCGGGCATCGATGACGGCGCTCCCGTTCGATGCGAGGGTGTCGACCTGCCCGGCCACTAGGGCCAGCGGCTGGAGCGGGATGGACCCCACGGAACGGCTGGCGGGGAGATCGGCCGCCGCGGAGTTTGGAGCGAATCCCGTCACCGCCGCCTTGACGACCTCCCATCCGGGAGACGCTCCAGGGATGGAGAAAGACCCGTTGGCGGCGATTGCCCCTATCGCGCAGGCGGCGGCGGAATTGATCGAGGCGGGACAAGCCTGTACCGTGCCGTACGGCACGGGGCCCGTATTCCCCCCAAGAGAGACTGTTCCCGCAACACTCGGCAAGGGCGTTAAGTTGACCGACTGGAGATGGCCGGACGTCACCTGAGAGAGCGTGAGGTACGTCGGCGGCACGTGATTCGCCGACGGCCACGGAACGGACACCCAAGTATAGTTGTCCTGGAACCCGAACGCCGATATCGTCAAGGTTCCCGGACCCGGCGGAGCCGGCACGCAGAAGGTGGTGGAGCCGCTGGCCGGACACGAGTCGGGGGAAACCCCGCTCACGTAGGTGTACGATGACAACGTCGGTTGGATGCGCGAGGTGACAGACGCGATAAACGATGCCGGACCGCTTGTCGAGGATCCCGTTGTCAGGACGGTCCCTTCCAAGTAAATGCCCGGGGTCAGATTCAGCCAGACGGTGGGGGTCACTTCGTCGGGTGTCACATTGACGACCGTTTCGTTACCCCATACGGGAAGGTCCCCTGGAATCGGCCACGTCGGTTGGGAACCACAGACCCCGCTGGTGTCGGGCTCAACCCGGACAGTATTGCGCAACGGAAACCCGGCCACCACGAAGGCGCCCGTATTAGGAGAGGCACATCCCCCGTTGACACAGCTCTGGACGGTGGTGTTAAACGAGAAGGTGGCCGGGTTGAACAACGGCTCTCCCGCCAGGTAGCCGTCCAAACTGCAGGCGACGTCGAACCACGCTCCCGTGTTGTTTTGCGGAGGCCCCGTGACGTTCACGTCAAGTGAGATGCCTCCCAGCGGGACCAGGTAGATCGAACACGCAGTAGAGGGGTCGCAGTAGGCTTGTCCCGCGGCTTCGCGAGGGACCCACCCGATCGACGTGGTGTTCTCAAGATAGCCGACGGCGACCGCGTCGACAACATCATACCCGGGAGGCCCTGCGGCCTCGACAAGGTTGGTTCCGACCGCCGGCGGGCCTTGGGGGCCGCAGACGTTGGTCAGGGCTGAGCAGACGGTCAGAGAGTCGGGGGCCGAGAACGATCCGACAATGGGTTGACCCGTCACAGCGTCGAACAGGTACGCTTCCACCACCACGTTCGGCTCGAGGTACACGATGCCTAGATCGACCGTAGCCCCTGGACCTACCATCGCGTAAGTGAAGTTGGACGCATAGCTGGCCGAGGGGGGGGCGAAGTCGACCCGCGCAGCGATGCCGGGCGGCACGGGGACGCGAAATGCGCCGGTGCTGGACGTGGTGACGGTCGGGTTCGCCACGAGCGACAAGTCCCGTGAGCTTCCGGTGACCTGCACCCCTGCCACCGGCGAGTGGGAGGGAGAGTCGACCAGCACCGTGCCGGTGACTACCCCGTCTTGGTACAGTAGGACGGTTCCCACGCTGACGTCCGCGTTGGCCGCGCAGGACGCGTAGGCTTGGTTCTCGGCCCACCACGACAGGTCGAAACGAACGTAGTCCTCGCCGACAAGGCAGGGAGCCCGGAAATACCCGTTCGCATCCGTCGAGGTCGGGGTACAAACCCGGACCGAGCACGGCGCACCTCCGAGACTGTACGCCTGCACGGTCACGCCGGATAGGAAGTCCGACGGATCACTCGCGTTCGCTACGTAGCCGGTCACGTAGCCGGTGACGGCGGTGGAATTGGAAGAAGCGAGGTGGGACGCCCCTCTGCCGGCCACGAGGTCCGGCTTGGCAGCGCCGGTTGCCGCTGTGTGGGAGTGCAGCGCGAACCGCTCAAGCTGAGGCAGTATCTGACTCGGAGAGAAGCCGGGCCGATCCTGAGTCGGGTTAGCGCCAGGCAAGATGTCGGTCCCAACGGAGGCGGTCGGTGGAAAAGGGGTTGACTGAATCCTGCCGGTTGTCGGGGAAACGGCTTGAGCGACCCCTTGAGAAGCGTTCAGCGCGAGCCCCGAGACAGTGAATCCTGCCATGCCGGAAATGACCAGCCACCCGACAGCCGCGAGCGTAAGACCCACCGTCACGGGAAAAAGATGGGGGCCCTCTCGCCTAGAACGAAGCACGATGGCCATATCCCATTCATCCAGCCCCCACCGTCTGATCGCCCCCACTCGTATCTCGGCCGCCGGATCCCCCGCTGAGGCGGGGAACGATCACCGCCCCGACTACGAGAAACCCGATCAGCAAGACGACCGCAATCGCCAGGATTGCGCCGTAAGGCACGGCGGCAGTAGTGTAGGTCAGCCCCTCCCCGACCAACGGAATCGGATTCTTCGGGGCCAAGAGGGTAAAGATGCCCCAAGTTACACCAATGAAGATCGCCGTGATCAACGTGTCTGCCGGTCCGTACGGATAGTCATCTGGGAGCCGGCCGTAGCGCAAAGTCAGATAGAGATACATCGCAAGCAGCGTGAGGAATAAAGCGAACACGAGAAAGACACCCAGCACCAAGTAGAGTGTACCGAACACCCCCAATCCTATGGCGTAGAGAGGAACGTCCATTGCTCCGCCCACCTACCACCGCGTCGGATTCCGGCCGGACGCGTCACTCCGGGCTCTCGGCCGGCCTTCCCGGATTCACTCCGTTGAGCTCGAGCTCCCGCTCCACAACTGCTCCTCCTCCTCGCTATCCAACGCGACAGTCGCCTCCGCCGATCCCTTCGGCGCGCTCGGGCCGGCCGACTC
>JAKAVH010000263.1 GCA_021827545.1 Thermoplasmata archaeon | reverse complement strand
CTACGGGACTTGC
Source organism: Thermoplasmata archaeon (assembly GCA_021827545.1). The sequence continues at coordinate 2,923 of JAKAVH010000263.1, read as the reverse complement.
CTGATGTCGACGGATTGCTGGTGGCGATCCCCGGGCTGGGCAAGTCCGCCGCGGCCCTCGCCCAGGGCTACGCGATCGACCCGATCGAGGTTCCCGACGGTGACGCCATCGGGGCGGCGTTGGCCGAACGGCTACGAACGGTCCGGCAGACGGCCTCCCAATCGACCGGCGTACCGGGCCTCGACCTCATGCTCGGAGGGGGGTTCCCGGGGCCGCACCCGTACTTGGTCGTCGGGACCCCCCAGAGCGGAAAGTCCCTCTTCTGCGCCGAGTTCGCCGCGCAGGGAGCCCGCCTCGGGCACCCTACGCTTTACATCGTAACCCAAGGGAGCCCCGAAGCCCTCGTCCGGGCGACGGACAGCCTGGGTCTGACGTTCCGAGGGTGGGTCGAGAACGGCATGATCACATTTCTCAACGTCGGGCCCCATATCGAGGAGCTAAGTCGGCAGGCCGCGACCGACGCCCGGCACCAGAGCGCGTATGTTGCCCGCATCGTCGGGGAAATCGGTTACCATGTCCGCCGTCTGCGCGCCGGCCGGCTCGTAATCGATCCGGTCGGCCCCCTTCTCCCCTCGAACTCACGGGCCGGCGAAGCCGAACTCCTGTCCACCCTGGACAGCCTCGGCTGCCTCACCCTGATGACCTTGCCGGATCGGGAGTCGGCCGCGGGAACGCTGAGCTCGCTCGTCCGCGGAACGATACGCCTGCGGCGGGATACCGGAGGAGGGTCGGACCGGGTCTGGCTCACGGTGCCTCGAATGATCGGGCGCCAGGTCGACCCGGGCCCGCACGAGTGTACGGTGGTCTCCGGCCAAGGGCTCATCGTGGGCACCCCTCCCGAGGGCCCCCGCTCCCCGGCGACGGCAAAGCCCAGGTCCCCGCAGGGAGCCCCGGCTCCCGGGATCCGATCGGCCGGCAGCGACGACCGATCGGGAGCACCGAGAGACCCGATTCGTGCGGAGCAGCTACCGAGCGGAAGGTGACGTTCCGCCGCAACCATCGGGCGGCGCGAGACGTGTCGGCTCAGCGGGGCGCGGCTCGACGCCCACGAGCTCGAATCGCAACGCCCCGCGACCATACCGCAGGCCGCGAACGACCAGATCGGTCCGGCAGATCTCTTGAAGCGCTCCGCGCAGGAAACCGACCGTGAACTGGCATCCTTCCAGGGAGAACGGGCTCGTGCTGACCCACGGCCCTTCGCGTACCACGATCCGAAGGATCTCGGGCCCGCCGGCGGTCCCTTCCTCGTCGATCTCGAAGATTCCCCACCCGCTCGTCCGCCCGGCCGCGCGCAGCGTTGCGAGAAAGAGCTCGCGGTCGGCCGAGGGAACGCGGGCCACCACTTGGTGGACATGGGCACGGCCCGCGTTGAGCCCCTGCTCGTGAAGGATCGCACCGGTGGCGGTACCGTACTGCTGGACCAACCCGCTCACGAGAGAGGACCACCATTCGACGGGGAAGATGAGCACCCGATGCTCGCCGTCGCTGGTCGGAGGGAACGCCATCTCCTCGAGGAAAAGGCGGCCCTTGTACGCGAGTCGGGCGTCGACCACGTACTCCTGCCGGCGGAGGAGATCGAGGAACGCGCCGGGCTCCCGCTTCGATTGGGCGTAGTCGGCATAGAGGATGAGATTGCCGTTAAGGCGGTCGTCATCGACCTGGCCGAAGATGCCGAGGACATCGACGTTGGCCTCCGCCAACAGTGCGAAGAGTTGTCCTCCGATCGAGACGCGAGAACGGATCCGGACGAAGACTTCGTACACGTCGGATCCCGGCGGGGCGGCGGTACCGATCGAGCGAGCGTACATCGGTAACGGGCCCGCCGGGTCGGTGGGCTCGTCCCGCCGGGTTCGCTTCCGCGAGGAATCCGACTCCGCCCGATCGGGAGCGACCCGAGATGGTCCGGCGGGACGCGATGGGCCGACGGTCGGGGAATCCTCGCGCACCGACCGCGCTCTCCCGGGGCGTCCAATAAAGGTTCCGACCGGCATGAACCGCGGCCTTGGAGAGGACGAGGGTCGGTGCTCGGGGCTCGTCTCGAAGGGACCGGCCGGGCGTAGGGGCGGAACGATCGAGGAGCTGCGGGACGTCCCGTCCATCGCACCTGGGCCGAAGAGTTCCCGCCTCGCCGTGGCGCGTGCTCGGGCGCTCGGCGCACCGGGTGCCGGTGCGCTTCGGCGGCTGCGGAGTCGACCCGGTGGGCTACTCCGTAGAAGTTGTTGCGCGAGCCGATCTCAAGGACCACCACCCCTACGCTTCCAACGACCTCGTAGGTGGCGCGGTACTCTCCTACGCGGAGTCGGCGCTCCCGATGTCGCGCTCCCGCGAGCCCACGAATGTCGAGGCCCGAGCGCGCGTGCAACGGGCTCTGTGCAAGCCTTTCGAACGCATCGGCAATTCGCCGCTGCACGTCCTTCGGGAGACGCGCACGATCCCGTTCGACCTCCGGGCGGAAGGGGAGAGCGAACGGCACCTTACTCCCGGAGCCGACGGAGCATCACGCGCGCCCGGCTCGGCCCAGCGCGACGTGATGACGAACCGCCGCGAATCCTCCGCGGACCGCCGCGCGCCCGCGTCGGGAATGGGGCGTCGGATCGCGCGGCGAGACCATCGGTTCCCCGTCGGACGCCGGTCGCGAGCGTCCCCCGTCCGGGAGCCGGTCGGACCGGGGCGGCTCCCCTCCGGCCCGGGCGGGGCTCCGGACCCCGTGCCCGCGGGGAGGCTTGGAGGCGGACCCGGGTCTCCCCGCCCCGCAGTATAAATGCGTATCCCAAGGTTTAAAATAGGCGGCGCGCTGGCCACTCGTGTAGTCATGAGGGCCGACCGCTCGCGCACATGGTGGGTACTCGTCGTAGGGCTGATCGCATTGGTGGGCTTCGCGGTGGCCCCGGCCGTAGCCACGGTCCTGCCGTCGAGCGGCGGG
>JAKAVH010000172.1 GCA_021827545.1 Thermoplasmata archaeon | reverse complement strand
GATCATCTTCATCGACGAGGTCGACTCGATCGGTGCGAAGCGCCTCGAGGTCGCGACCAGCGGGGACCGGGAGGTCCAGCGGACGCTCATGCAGCTCCTCGCCGAGATGGACGGGTTCGAGCCGCTGTCGAACGTCAAGATCATCGCCGCGACCAACCGACCGGACATCCTCGACGACGCGCTCCTGCGCCCCGGGCGGTTCGACCGGATCATCGAGATCCCGGTCCCGACGTTCGTCGGCCGTGCGGAGATCTTCAAGATCCATTCCCGCGGGATGGCGATCCGGGAGACGGTCGATTTCGAGGCGCTCGCCTCCCGCTGCGAGGGCGCCACCGGGGCCGACATCCGGGCGATCTGCACCGAGGCCGGGATGTGGGCGATCCGCGAAGAGCGCGACAGCGTCACCGCGGCCGACTTCGACCGGGCGGTCGAGAAGGTCGTCGGCGAGGAAGAGCTCCGCAAGGAGTCCGTCACGATGTTCGCCTGAGCGGGGCCGCCCGACCCCCTCGATCGTCTCACGGGCCTTTCGGCCCGGGCGGTAGACGCCCTCCGCGGCTACGGCGACGCTTCGGCGGCGCGCACGACCGCGCGGGCAAAAAGACGCGGGCCGGCGGGCACCGAGAGGTCGAGGAGGTACCCGACGTCTCCCGGCGCGCCGACGACCGGGCGGTCGGCCGTGACCCGCGCCCCCGTGGGCGAGAGCTCGTCGAGGATCGCCGGCACGACCTGCAGGCCGAGCGCGAGGTGGAGCTGTGCGCCCGGCCCCGCATCCCCCCGATAGTACCGGCACCGCTCGAGGGGACCGACCGCGACCGTGGCTCCCGCGACGAGCGACCCCTCGGGGGCCAGCGTCTGGCCGCGGGAGATCTCGTCGGCTTCGACGCCCTTCACGGCGACGCCGACCCGCTCGCCGGCGTTCGCCTCCTTGCGGTCGATATCGTGGACCTGGAGGGAACGGACCTCGACCGATTTCGGCGTTGGGTAGAGGCGGAGCCGCTCGTGGGCCCGAAGGACGCCGCGGCGGACGACCCCGAGAGCGACCGCTCCGACGCCCTTCACCGGGAAGGCGTGGTCGATCGGCACGCGGACCGGGCCGTCGGAGGTGCGGGACGCAAGGCCGTCGACCAGGTCGCGCAGGCGCGGAAAGTCGAGCGGCACGCGGGGCGCGGACGCGAGCCGGCTTCCCTTGAAGGCACGGCCGACCTCCGCGTCGCCCACCGACGCGCCGAGCACGACGGTCGTCGGAAGGTCGTGGAGCTCGACGGTCGCGATCGTCTCCGCGACGGGGCGGGAGAGCTCGGGCACAACGAGCAGGCAATGGTCCGCCATCGCGAGCGCGGTGAGGAGCGGCGGGAACTTCTCGGGGAACTGGGTCGGCTCGACGAGCGTGATCGCCGCGTCGTCGTGGACGGTGTTGTAGAGCGTGAGGTCCGAGGCGGTGCCCTTCTTCCCGAGCTCCTTCGCGATGTCGGGTGCACCGACGATCGCGACGGTCACGCCCCGCGTCATGCGCCCTTCCCTCCCCCGCGGGTGCCGGCCACCGAGAGGACGATCTCGCCGTCTCGTTCGTCGATACGGACCGTGCTCCCGTCACGGACATCCCCCGCGAGGATCTTCGTCGTGAGGGGGTCGACGACGAGACGCTGGATCGTCCGTTTGAGGGGCCGAGCCCCGAACTGGGGGTCGAAGCCGACGTGCGCGAGACGCGCCTTCGCAGCGTCCGAGGCCGTGAGGCGTATCCGACGGTCCTTGAGCCGCGCCTCGACCTGGACGAGCTGGAGGTCGACGATCGCGGCGATCTCCCGCTCGCTGAGCCCGTGGAAGATGACGACCTCGTCGAGCCGATTCAGGAACTCGGGGCGAAAGCTCGCGCGCAGGACCGGTTCGAGCACCTTTCGTCGCGCCTCGTCGGTGGTCGCCTCGCCGAGGAGGTCCGAGCCGAGGTTGCTCGTCAGGATGACGAGCGTGTTGCGGAAGTCGACCGTCCGGCCCTGTCCGTCCGTGAGGCGACCGTCGTCCATCAGCTGGAGCAGGACGTTGACGACGTCGGCGTGCGCCTTCTCGACCTCGTCGAAGAGGAGGACCGTGTATGGGTGCGTCCGCACCGCCTCCGTGAGCTGTCCGCCCTCCTCGTACCCGACGTAGCCGGGGGGCGCGCCGATGAGGCGAGCGACCGTGTGCTTCTCCATGTACTCGCTCATGTCGATGCGCACGAGCGCCTTCTCGGAGTGGAAGAGGAACGCGGCGAGGGCCTTCGCGAGCTCGGTCTTCCCGACGCCGGTCGGGCCGATGAAGAGGAACGTCCCGATCGGCCGGTTGGGGTCGCCGAGTCCGCTGCGCGAGCGGCGCACGGCCTTCGCCACCGCGGCGACCGCCTCGTCCTGGCCGACGACGCGCTCGCGCAGCGACTCCTCCATGCGGAGGAGCCGGTCGGTCTCGCCGGCGAGCATCCGGTTCACCGGTACTCCGCTCCATTTTGAGACGACGAGCGCGACATCTTCCTCGCTGACCTCCTCGCGGAGCAGCGCATCGCCCGTCCGGCCTTCGGTCGCCTTGGTGAGCGCATCGACCTGCTTCTGAAGGTCGGGTACGGTGCCGTAGCGCAGGCGCGCCGCCGCCTCGAGGTCGCCCGCCCGCTCGGCCTGAGCTTCGTCCGCCTTCGCTCGGTCGAGCTCGGCCCGAAGGGCCCGGAGCCGCTCGACCTGCTCCTTCTCCTTCTTCCAGCGCGCCTGGAGCGCGGTCTCGCGCTCCCGAAGACCCGAGAGCTCCTTCTCGAGCTGGCGGAGCCTCTCCTGGCTCGCGGGGTCCTTTTCCCGCTGGAGGGCGGTCCGCTCGATCTCGAGCTGGCGGATGCGGCGAGAGAGCTGGTCGAGCTCGCTCGGTCGGGAATCGAGCGTCAGGCGGACCATCGAGGCGGCTTCGTCGACCGCGTCGATCGCCTTGTCGGGGAGGTGGCGGTCGGAGATGTA
>JAKAVH010000256.1 GCA_021827545.1 Thermoplasmata archaeon | reverse complement strand
CCGCGCTTCCGAAACGCCTCGGCGCCCGTGCGTGCCTGGTCTCCCACCGCCCGCTCACGTCGACTCGCTTGCGAGACGAATGGGACCGTCAGCTACCGGGCATCCCATCTCTGACGCACCGGCAGACCGAGGTGCTGCTCGAGGCGGTTCGCGCCGGCTACTACGAGGTTCCGCGTCGTTCTGATGTCCGCGAGGTCGCGCGACGGCTCTCCCTCGGACGGAGCACCACGGAGGAGCACCTCCGGGCGGCGGAGTCGACGGTCGTCCGCTCTGCGGTGCCGCTGATCGAGCTCGGGCAACGGGGAGGCGAAACGATCGGCGCCGAAGCTCCGGTCGACCACTTCGGGGGGTTCTCTACAGAGCTCGACCTCTACGTGGACCTCGCCTTGCGCGCCGGCCGCGTCGCGAGCGTCCGACTTCTCCGTTCCCCTCCCCGACGAGCGATCCGCCGGTCGAACCCGTACCTCGAGCGGATCCTCGAAGATCTCCGCACGGGCGAGGAGAACCTGCGCGACATCCCCGTCGACCTGCAGGTGGGCCCATTCGAACGGAAGGTGCTCGAGGAGCTCCGGCGGATCCCACGAGGCGAGACCCGGACCTACGCCGAGATCGCGCGACGGCTGGGCCACCCCGGAGCCGCGAGGGCGGTCGGGAACGCCTGCGCGCATAATCCGGTCCCGCTCGTGATCCCGTGCCATCGGGTGGTCCCGGCCCGCGGGGGGATCGGGAACTATTCGGCGACAGGGGGTCCCGAGACGAAGCGGAAGCTATTGGTCCGGGAAGGAGCCCTTTTCCCGGACGGCGCGGAGCCCGCACCGTTAGGAGACGGTGACGGGCACGGGTCCGTTCGGCCTCGGGGACCGGATCGAATCAGCCCACCGAAGATGCGGAGCAAGGAAACCGATCGCGGAGACACATGAGCTCGAACGGAACGCGCGAGACCGCGACCGCACCGGACGACGGACCACCGACCGGCGCCCATGGGTCACCGGGCCGGACCAGCGACATCCTCCTCGTGGTCCTCCTCGGCATCGTCTGGGGGACGGCGTTCCCGGTGATCCGGGCCGGCCTCGTCGCCGGAGCCCCGCCACTGTTCTTCGCGGCCCTCCGGTATCTGCTCACCGCGGCCGCATTGGTGCCGATCGCCCTCGCGACCCGGACGGCGCGGCCCACTTGGGCTCAACTCGCCTCCCCGGCCGCCTTCGGGGGCGTTCTGATGATCGGCGCCTACGGAGGCCTCCTCTATGTGGGAGAGGTCTCGACCACCGGGGGCCTCGCCGCGGTGTTGACCGCCTCCGCTCCCCTCGTGAGCGCTGTGATCGGCTTCCGGCTGCTTCCGACGGAGAACTTCGGTCGATGGGGAACGGCCGGTCTCCTGGTCGGCTTCGTCGGAGTGGCGATCCTCGTCCTTCCCGGCCTGGTCGCCCCGGGCTCGACCGGGATCTCCGGACCCGTTCTGGTCGTCCTCGCGGTCGTCGCCTTCGCCGTCGGCTCCGTCCTCCTCCGAAAGACCTCGAAGGCGACGCCGGGATTCTGGACGCTCGCGGTCCAGTTCGCCGTCGCCGGGGCGATCGTGGAGACGATGTCGGTCGCGCTCGGAGAGCGAATGAGCCTCGGGCAGGGGGCCACGGTCCCCCTCACCCTCGCTTTCCTCGTGGTGTTCCCCGGAATCCTCGGGTACACCCTTTATTTCCGAATCCACCACACTTCGGGTCCCACCCTGGCGAACGTGGTCGGGTACGTCAACCCCGCGACCGGGCTTCTCGTGGGGATCCTCGTCTTCGGGGAGAACGTCACCGTTCTCGAGATCGGTGGATTGGTCCTGATCGGCCTCGGTCTGTTCTTTCTCCCGCGTGACCGAGGACGCAAGGGTCCCGGTGACGAGCGGGAGGATGATGCGGAACCTCCTCGGAGCGGCCGTGTGCCGTTAGGATGAGACAGTCGTACTCGAGAGCTCGACCGGCCCAGCACCCGACGCCCACTGGCTTCTTCGACCGGCGCCGCCGTCCTTTGCCGGGGGTCGATCGAACTGAGAGGATACGCCTCCCGCATGCCACCGCGGAGGGCCGCGCGACTCACGAGAGGGGGATGGAGATCACCGAAGAACCCTCGCCCGTTCCCATCGATTGAACCGTGATCCCGAGAATCCCGAGAGGTTCGTCCGAGATGTCGGACGAGTCTGGGAAAGCTTCCTCAATGTCTGGCCCCGGGACAGTCAATCCAATGGTTGGCAATGAGTTCCTCCCTCACGGAACCACGATCCCCGGAGGGTGGAGGCGCCCGGGTAACCGTCGATGGTTCGTCACCTCGATGGGAGGGTCATCCGGCCTCGGATCCTTCAGGGCATGCGTGGTCGTGTCGGAGCGCTGGCTGCGCTCCCACTTCCTCCGCTGACGGGAACCGAGGCGCAGGGGGACCACGGCGGTGACCCGCTGCGCCTTCAGCCAAGAGTGGACAGCGTAGTTGGAGGACCCCCGCTTGAGGAAGACCGCCTTGAGTTGGCCATCGGTCATCTGGAAGTCGTGGAGGGCCGCCCGGACGGCGGCGAGAGTGCCCCCGTTCCTCGGGTGAAACCGCAGGGAGGCGATGAGACGGTAGTGGGGGAGGAGAACGAGGGGTTTCCCGGCGGAAACGGGTGGGTTTTCCGGGAGAAACCGGGGGGGAGTACGAGGGTCTTGGACCTTGGACCGAGGTTCCCGGGGAACCGGGTTTCTGACGAGGAGGGCGATCCCAACAGAGGTTGAAGGACACCCCGGGAGGCGCCGCGCGCGTCGTTCAAGGCGGGCCCCCCGGAAAGAAGTCCCGGCGGAGCGGTTGGGTGGTGCCCGATGTGGGTTCTATGGGGGATTGTTACGGGCCCGCCGGGATTCGAACCCGGGTCTGAGGCTCCGGAGGCCCCTGTGATATCCAAGCTATACTACGGGCCCATTCCATACCCCCTCGATGGATCGGTCGATGCCTTACTCGCCGCACTG
>JAKAVH010000231.1 GCA_021827545.1 Thermoplasmata archaeon | reverse complement strand
GCAGAGGCGGCGAGTCTCGTGTCGATGATCCACGCGGTCGGGCTGACCAAGCGTTTCGGGAACCTGACCGCCGTCGAGGAGCTGAGCCTCGACGTGCACGAGGGGGAGGTGTTCGGGTTCCTCGGCCCGAACGGTGCCGGGAAGACGACCACGGTCCGGATGCTCACGAGCCTCATCTCGAGGTCGAGCGGAACGGCCGAGGTCGCCGGCTGCACGCTCGGTCGGGACGCCGACGAACTCGAGCTGCGGCGCCGGATCGGCCTTCTCCCCGAGAACGTGGGGCTCTACGAGAGCACGAGCGCCGTCCAGAACCTCGAGTACTTCGGACGGCTCCACCGGCTCCCGGAGGCGAAGCTCCGTGCGAACATCGAGCGACTGCTGAGGATGATGGACCTCTGGAACGAGCGCGACCGCCCGATTGCCACCTATTCGAAGGGAATGAAACAGAAGGTCGCGATCGCCCGGGCACTGGTGCACGACCCGGTCCTCCTCTTCCTGGACGAACCGACGGCGAACCTCGACCCCGAGTCCGCGAAGACCGTCCGGGACTTCATCCTCGAGCTGAAGAAGGAGCGCAGGACGATCTTCCTCAACACCCATCACCTGGACGAAGCGGAGCGGATCTGCGATCGGGTGGGGATCCTCCGCACGCGACTCCTGACGGTCGGATCTCCCGAAGCGCTCCGAGACCGTCTGTGGGGGAGCCGCACGGTCGTCCGGGTCGAGCGACCGTCCGAGGCGCTCGTCGTCGCCATCACGGACCGTCTCGGTCCGCGCAAGGTCGAGATCTCGGGCGATACGATGGTCGTCGAAGTGACGGATCCCGACCGCGACAACCCGGAGATCGCCGCCGCGGTGGTCGGTGCGGGGGGGCGTCTCCGCCAGATCTCCCAGCTCTCGCCGTCGCTCGAGGAGGTCTACCTGCGCCTGATCCACGAGCAGGGGAGCGCAGGATGAGGCTCTCGCAGGCCTGGCTGGTCGCGCGCCATGACCTCAACCTCTACCGCCACCGGCGCACGATCCTCTACACCCTCGTCGCGTTCCCGCTCGGGGTCGCGATCGGGTTCCCGGTCCTGGTACGGTACCTCCTCTCCCGCGTCGGCCCCGCGAGCATTCCGAGCCCCGTGCTCGTCGGGCTCATCGACTCCTTCAGCTTCTTCTTCGTGATCGCGTCGGCGACCCTTCCGATCGCGGTGGCGTCCTACAGCATCGTGGGCGAGAAGATCGAGAAGAGCCTCGAGCCGCTGCTCGCGACCCCGACGACCGACGGGGAGATCCTGCTCGGGAAGGCGCTCGCCGCGCTCGTGCCGACCCTGGCCGCGATCTGGGCCAGTTCGGTCCTGTACATGGTCCTCATGGACCGGGTGACGGTCGGTCACCTGGGCTACCTCTTCTACCCCAACGCGGAGATCGCGGTGGTCCTGCTCGCGCTTGCGCCGCTCGCCTGCCTCTTCGCGGTCGAGGTCTCGATCCTGATCTCCGCACGGGTCGCGGACGTGAGGACCGCCCAGCAGATCGGAGGGATCGTCTTCCTGCCGTTCGTCCTTCTCTACGTCGTGAGCGAGGTCGGGATCGTGACGCTGGACACGCTCCACCTCCTCGCCGTCTCGGGCGGGCTCGCCCTCGTGACGCTCGGCCTCTTCGCTCTGAGCCGACGGGCGTTCGAGCGGGAGGAGATCCTGACCCGCTGGAAGTGAGGGGACCCTGCCCTCCGGCCGACCGCGGGCCGGCGACCGACCGCGACGGTCGCGGGACGGTAATCATTTACCTTTTTATATGAGTGCATACTTATCGATAACGCAATCAAGCCGGGCAGACCCGGGCCCGCCCGCGGTCCGCACGGAGGAAGTCACGATATGGCAAAGACCATCGGAATCGACCTCGGAACGAGCAACTCGGCGGCGGCGGTCCTCGAGGGGGGCCGGCCGGTCATCATCCCGAGCGCGGAAGGGACGACCGTCGGCGGCGGGAAGGCGTTCCCGTCGTACGTCGCGTTCACCAAGGACGGACAGCTGATCGTCGGGGAACCGGCCCGACGGCAGGCGATCTCGAACCCGGAGGGGACGGTGACCGCCTTCAAGCGGAAGATGGGGACCGACTACCAGTACACGATCCACGGCAAGAAGTACACGCCGCAACAGCTCTCCGCCTTCTTACTCCAGAAGATCAAGCGGGACGCCGAGGCGTTCCTCGGCGACAAGGTGGAGAAGGCCGTCGTGACCGTACCGGCCTACTTCAACGACAACCAGCGCCAGGCGACGAAGGACGCCGGTGCGATCGCCGGGCTCGACGTCGTCCGCATCATCAACGAGCCGACGGCCGCTTCGCTCGCCTACGGCCTCGACAAGGCCGGCAAGAACCAGAAGATCCTCGTCTTCGACCTCGGAGGCGGAACGCTCGACGTCACGATCATGGAGTTCGGCGACGGGGTCTTCGAGGTCATCTCGACGAGCGGGGACACCCAGCTCGGCGGGACCGACATGGACAGCGTCCTGACCGAGTGGATCGCCGGGGAGTTCCAGAAGGAATCCGGGGTCAACGTGCGCAACGACAAGATGGCGATGCAGCGGGTCCGGGACGCGGCGGAGAAGGCGAAGATCGAGCTGTCGTCCACGATCGAGACCCAGCTGAACCTCCCGTTCCTCACGGCGACGAACGAGGGTCCGAAGCATCTGACCCTCGCCCTCACCCGGGCCAAGCTCGAGGAGCTCGTCCGCCCGATCATCGAGCGGTGCCGCTCACCGGTCGAGCAGTCGCTGCGCGACGCGAAGCTCTCGAAGGAGCAGATCGACCGCGTCGTGCTCGTCGGAGGACCCACGCGCATGCCGGTCGTCCAGAAGTTCCTCGAGCAGTCGATCGGCCGGCCCATCGAGCGGGGCGTCGACCCGATGGAGTGCGTCGCGATGGGCGCGTCGATCCAAGGCGGCGTGCTGGCCGGCGAGGTCAAGGACGTCGTGCTGCTTGACGTGACCCCGCTCTCGCTCG
>JAKAVH010000047.1 GCA_021827545.1 Thermoplasmata archaeon | reverse complement strand
CTCCTCCAAAAGACCGGGGGACCGGGTGATCGCGGGAACGGTCAACGGGGAAGGCCTCGTCGCGGTCACGGCGGACCGAGTCGGGACCGACACCCTGCTCGCACAGATCGGCACGCTCGTGACCGAGGCGGAGACCAGCCGAGTCCCTTTGCAGCAGCTCGCCGACCGGATTGCGTCGGTCTTCGTGCCGATCGTATTCCTCCTCGCCGGAGCGGCCGCCGTCGCCTGGCTCTCCCTCGGCGGCGTCAGCCCCACGCTGGCGTTGCTCGTCTTCGTCTCGGTCGCGATCACCGCATGCCCGTGTGCGTTCGGGATCGCTACGCCGGCCGCGATCGTGGTCGGCACCGGTCGGGCGGCCGAAGAGGGGATCCTGTTCAAGGGCCGGGACTCGATCGAGCGAGCCAGCCGCATCGATGTGGTCTTGACCGACAAGACCGGTACGCTTACTCGAGGTGCTCCGACACTTTCCGACCTCAGCGCGGCGCGAGGTACTACGGAAACGGATCTCCTCCGCCTGGCGGCCGGGGTCGAAGTCGGGTCGGAGCATCCTCTCGCTCGGGCGGTCGTCGAGGCGGCCCAGGGGCGCGGTCTGGTCCCGCTGCCGATCGACTCGATCGAGGCGGATCCCGGACGGGGGGTTCGGGGCCGCCTCGGTGGCAGCGCGGTCGCCGTCCTGTCGGGAAGCGCGGCTCTGGAAGCCGACCTCGACCTCGGCCTGCTCCGGGCCGAGGCGGATCGTTGGGCCGAGGAAGGAAAGGCGTGGTCGGTCGTGCTCCGGGACGGACGCCCGCTCGGAGTCCTGGGCTTCTTCGACCAAATCGCCCCCGGCGTCCGCGAGGCGGTCGCCGCGCTCCAGGGCGATGGGATCGCCGTCGTGATGGCCACCGGAGACCACGCGGCCGCTGCCCGAGCGATCGCCCGGGACGCGGGGATCGAGGAGATCCACGCGCGGATGACCCCGGCGGATAAGCTCGGACTAATCCGCTCGATCCAAGCGTCCGGGAAGAAGGTGGCGTACGTCGGCGACGGGATCAACGATGCTCCGGCCCTGGCTCAGGCCGATCTCGGCATCGCGATCGGCGCCGGAACCGATGTCGCCCGAGAGGCCGGCGGCGTCGTACTGGTCCGCTCGGACTTCCGGGGGGTCGCGCTCGCGCTCCGGCTCGGACGTCGTACCGTACGGAAGGTCCGGGGCAACCTTACCTGGGCGCTGGGATACAACTCGGTCCTTCTCCCGATCGCGATGGGGGCGCTCGTCCCAGTGTTCGGCACGGGCGTCTTCCTGGTACTTCCCTTCACCGGCGCGGTCGCGATGGCCCTCTCATCGACCTCGGTCGTCCTGAACTCCTACTCGCTGCGGTGGGTCTCGCTCGGCTCCCGCCGGAGCCCCGGACCGGCCCCGGTATCCGGAACGGTCATCCCCTCCTGAGCGTGCGCGGCCGATCCCTGAACGACGGTAGGGGCACCCGGGAGACCGCGCCTTTCGCCGCTTCTCCCACTCCAAATCCCCAGCGCAGGTTCCCCGCCCCCCGCGTCAAGCCCGCGCAGTTCCCGTCGGTCCCGGATCAAAGGGTGACTCAGAGATCCAGTCCCGGCGGGACTCACATCCCGACGCACGAGCATGAGGCCGTGCTCCGGCCCGGGCCGCGTTCCAGGGTCGGTGGTGGGCGGCCTCCCGGGGACGGACGTCCTCGGCGCGACTCCCGGGCCTAGGGGGGACGCACCCGGCGTGCAGAGTCCGTGTCCACCGGCGTGTTTAAGGCACCCGGCCGCATCGTCCGCCTTGCATGGACCGGTCCGACGGATCCGAGCCGCCGCCGATCGACCCCAAGGAGTTCGATCGTCGGATGAACGCCAAGGTCCTCGAATACGGCTCCCGGGAGGATGCCCGCTGCCCTCGCTGCGGCGAGTTCGGCTACCGCCGCGTCGCGGACTCGGAAATGGTCGCGCTCTATGCCTGCCGGCACTGCGGCAATCAAGACCAGGTCCTTCACGACCCGACGCAAGAGGTCGCGCCCCCCTTCCGCGAGTACCGGGAGGGTCGCGGACTCCGTGCCGAGCTCGACGGGGAGGAATCCGAGGCCGACGGGCAGAGGTCCCCATGAGCGCGGGACGCACGTCCCGGGTCTCGGAGACCTCATCGCTCCGCTCTCCGTCCGGTCCGGCCCGTTCGGGTGTTCCCCTCGTCCGTCGTGGCCGCCACCGGAGCAGCGCCGGCCCGATCGATGCGCTCGATGTGGCCATCGTCGCAGCGCTCCGGGACGACGGCCGGGCCTCCCTGCGGCGGGTGGCCCGTCGGGTCGGTGCGAGCGTCACCACCGTCAGCACTCGCGTCCGGGCGCTCGAGCGGCTCGGGGTCCTCCAGGGATTCGTTCCGTTGGTCAGCGCCCGTCGGCTTGCCGCGATCGGCCGCTCTCCACACTGTGTCGTGCTGCACATCACTCCCCGGGACGCGAGCCGGGTGGGGGTGGAGGCCCTCGCCCGGGCCATCGCTCGCGACCCGAACGTCTGCTACCTGTTCGAGATGGCCGGCTCCTCCGAACTGATGGCGCTCGCGTCCACCGATCGCGAGGACGAAACTCACCGACTGATCGAGGAGCTCCGCGCGCTACCGTACGTACTGCGGGTCCGACCGGTCCCGATCCTCGAGGTCTACAAGGAGCGCCCGGGCCATCCGATCGGGGCCCCCGCGAAGGAAGCCGACGTCGATGCGAACCTCTCTCGGCCGTAGACGCGATCTCCCGACGACGCCGGACCGGCGGAAGGGGCCGAGCAAAGCCTTATCCTGCCCCCCCCTATTGGACGATTGTCCAGCCGGTGGCTTATGAGCATCGTCGCTCACCTTCCGCGACGCGCGCTGACGCTCACCGAGGAGGAAGCCGCCGCTCCTCCGACGATGGAGCTCGCCGGTCGGAAGAGGGCGACCGCCGAGGAGCGGGCGCTCGCGACCACGATCTTCGGCGAGTTCCACGCGGATTCCCGCCATCAGA
>JAKAVH010000259.1 GCA_021827545.1 Thermoplasmata archaeon | reverse complement strand
GAGCTCCTCGGTCAACAATAGCTGCGCCCCGCGGCCGGCCCGGATGCTCCGCCGGATGCTCACCGCTTGGTGGGGCTCGGAGAGGATCGTCAATTCCTGAACCCGGATCGGCTCAGTCACCCCGGCAGGGACCTCGAGGACGAAGCTCCGGTTCCACGTGGCGAGCGCGAGCGCGGAGAGCCGGTCGGACGGGGTTGCCGGGGCGCCCAGGGACGCTCCCCCTTTTGACGCGTCTGTCGCTTCGTCCGGCTGGGCGCGGGCCGAAACCCCCAGCGCCTCTAGCTCCGGCGGGATCGTGACCCGAGTTCCGGACGCGTCGTGGATCACTTGGATTCCGCCGGCGATCGGCCGGGGAGACCGGACGGGCGGGCCCCGGGCTGTGGGTCGAAGCCCCGTGAGGTCGACGCCGGCGAAGTAGCCGTACTTCCGATACAACGGGTTCGGCTCCAGAGGGAGATGAGCGAACGACCGGGCGGACTCGACCCTGCGCTGCGCGGATTCCGCGGACTCCCCGAGGGAGCGGCTCAGCTCGCGAACTTCGTCTTCGCTGAGCCACGCGCTCGGTTCCGGTGGACGATCGGCCATCTCATTTACACACTCGGGTGTGGTTATAACGTATCGGGACGTAGGGAGACGGATCGGAGGACGGTCGGCGTGCCGGCGCGAAGAAGCTCGGAAAATCGAGACGGGCCGACCCGTCCAGACTGCGGGTTCTCCGGGGATGCGCAGGGACGGGCGATTTATACGCTCCGTCCGTCGGATGCGCCGTAGGAGGGGGGGACGGACGATGGCGTATGACATGTACCAAGAGCGGATCCTTCAGCACTACCGGGCGCCCCGGAATTTCGGCTCGCTCCCGGGAGCCGATCTGGCCGGAGAGGAGTCGAACCCGCTCTGCGGGGACCACATCCGGATGGAGTTGAAGCTCGACCCCGCCCGCGAGCGCATCACCGACGTCCGCTTCTCCGGCGATGGGTGCGCGATCAGCATGGCCAGCGCGTCGATGCTCACCGAACGACTGGCGGGTCGTTCGCTCGCCGAGGTCGAGGGGCTTCGCCGGGACGATGTCTTGGCCAACCTCGGGATCCCGCTATCGCCCGTGAGGGTCAAGTGCGCACTGACGGGATTTGTGGCGCTCGGCCACGCGCTCACCGCGCATCACCGGCCGGTCGCGCCGGATCCGAGCTCCGCGGAGGGGTAGGCGGCCACATTCGCCGCGGTCGGCGATGCCGGTGGTAATCGATCCGTTCGTCTGCGTGCTCTGCGGGCTCTGTACCGGCGTCTGTCCCCCGAACGCTTTGGAACTCACCCCGACCGAACTCGTGGTGCGACCGTACTGCACCTCGTGCGGTTGGTGCGTCCCGTATTGCCCGGTCGGGGCGATTTCGGGCGGCCGTCGCACCGGCCGCCGACGAGGCCCAACGTGACCGAACCGACGAAGCCGGCTCCGGCCGAACGGCCGCGCGTGCTCCTGGTCGACCCGTACCGAGCCCGAGACGACCCGATGGAACGGAAGTTCATCGAGCTGTACCCCTCGCTCGGGCTCCTCACCCTCGCCGCGTTCTTGCGAAGCCACGGCTGCGAGGTGTCGATCGTCGACCTGACGTTCTCGCGCGACGATCGCGATTTCGAACGCGCTCTCGAGCGGTGGCGCCCCCAGGTCGTCGGCCTCCACACGAAGACGCTGACGTACCGACGGTCGATCTCGCTGGCTCGGAGGGCGAAGTCGGCGGGAGCGGTCGTGGTCGCAGGTGGACCGGATGCGGCGACCCGGACGGACGAGTACTTGGCGGACGGCGTGGACGCGGTGGCGTACTCGGAAGGCGAGGAGGTGCTGCTCGATCTGGCTCGGAACGTGGCGAGCGGCCGGCCCGTCGAGCCGTGGTCGGGGCTCGCGGTGCGCAAGGACGGGAAGGTCGTGCGGGGACCGCCGCGTCCGTTCCTCAAGGATCTCGATTCGCTGCCGCTCCCGGCCTGGGACCTCGTCGACATGGAAGCCTACCTGTCGGCGTGGGAGCGCAAGACCGGCGAGCGACGGGCCGCCATCCTGACGAGTCGAGGCTGTCCGTTCCATTGCTCGTGGTGCTCGAAGCCGACGTTCGGAACGACCTTCCGCCAGCAGTCCCCGGCCCGGGTGCTCGCCGAGCTGCGGGCGCTCCGGGACCGGTACCGGGTCAACTACGTCCGATTCTGCGACGACGTCTTCGGGATCCAGCGGTCGTGGCTCACGCAACTGCTCGACGGGATGGAACGCGAACGCCTCGACCTGCATTTCGAGTGCCTCGCCCGGGTCGACCTGCTGAAGCCGGACCTTTTGCCCCGGCTCAAGGCCGCCGGGCTCGCGCGGGTCTACGTCGGCGTGGAGTCGGGCAGCCAGCGCATGCTCGACCTGATGAGCCGCGGCACCCGGCTCAGCCAAGTCGAATCCGTCGCGACGGCGCTCCGTCGGGAGGGGATCCGCCAATTCTGGTTCTTGATGCTCGGCTACCCGGGCGAGACGTTGGAAGACATCGAGGCGACGCTCGAGCTGTTCCGCCGGTTCAGCCCGGAGGAGTACTCGGTGTCGATCGCGGTGCCGATTCCCGGGACGCGATTCTTCGATTCGGTCCGGGACCGCCTGAAGGACCCCGGCGCGCGACGGGCGTCCGACGGAGGGAAGACGTTGCTCTACGAGGCGGCGTATCCGAACCGTCTCTACCGCTGGCAGCAGACCCGATTCCGCATCGAGGCCGCGCTCGCGCGAACCCGGGGGCGGCTTCCGGACCGGGCCCGCGAGGGGCTCTCCCGCACCGCCGACCGTTTCAACGAGAAGGTCGCGACTCCGCTTCTGACCGGCGGAAAGAAGCCGCGGTGAGCTCCCCGAGAGCGCCGGTCACCCGACGGCCGCTTCGCGCGTCGTCGGATGCCGCGGACATCGCCGACCGAGCCGGCAGAACCGGCATTTCGCCGGCGCGACCGGGGGGATCGGTTTTCGCAGCCGACCGTATTTCCGACGCGGCATTGCGATCAGCGCGGGACGGCAGAT
>JAKAVH010000184.1 GCA_021827545.1 Thermoplasmata archaeon | reverse complement strand
TCCGATCTGCCGAGCGCGCCGGTCAGCGGACCCACGACGCCCACGGTGAAGTCTCCGCTGCCGCTCGACGAGCTCGAGTGGGTCGAGTAGTAGTAGTAGACTCCGCCGCCTATCGCTGCCAGGACAACGACCACCGCGACGGCGATCGCGGCCGTTCTTCGACCCCCGCCCTTCGGCGGTGGGGTCGGGCTCGACGTGGTCGGTCCGGTCGACGCTGTTCCTTCGCTGGTTCCCATCCAATCTCTCCTTGGTATTCGATTTCCACCGAGCCCCGGCGACCTTCGCTCCGCCGGTGGGTCGATGCGTTCGAAGCCGAGGTTCGCACAAGTCTCCCGATATATGAGCGTTCAGTGGGAACCGGGCGGTTCGGTCCCGATTCGGCGGCCGCCGCCGTCCCGAACGAAGCACCGGGGCGCCGGGTCCCCTTCCGGGGCGAACCTGTTATGGGCCGAGCACGGGTCGTGCGCCCCGTGAGCGATCGCTCCCCGCGCCCGCCGACCCGATGGGCCGAGAGGATCGAGCGGCTCCTTCGGCCGCTTGTCGGTCTATCGCTCGCTGGGCTTTCGGGCCCGACCGTCCGCAAGAGTCGCCTCTGCCTTCTCGATGCGCTCGGCAACATGGTCGCGGCCTCGCGATTCCCGGAGGCGCTCGCCGTGGATCGGGCCAGCGGACCGGTACCGCACGGGAACGTGACGATCTTCGGCTGGTCCGGTTCGACCGCTCCCCAACGGGCCGCGTTCCACAACGCCGTGCACCTCGACCTCCTCGAGGCCCAGGACGGCCATCGGCGCGCCGGTATGCACCCGTGCGAAGGAGCCGTCCCGGTGGCGCTCGCCCTCGCGGAGTCCCACGGGAACTCCGTCGGGGAGCTCCTCTCGGGAATCGTGGCGGGCTACGAGGTGGCCGTTCGGTTTGGAGAGGCGCTCTTTCCCGGGCAGACGCAGGCGGGGTACTATCCGGACGGGACCTGCGGTCCCCTGGGCGCGGCGATGGCCGGGTCGAGGCTCCTGGGGAGTGACCTCTCGACCACCGAGCGGGCGTTGTCGACGGCCGCGTTCGCCACACCGATCTCCCTGGTCCAGACGATGCGGAGTCCGGCCAAGCCGCTCATCGCCGGGATGGCCGCCGAACTGGGCCTGCGCGCGGCGGTCTGGGCGCGGGAAGGTCTCGGCGGCGGCCCCGGAAGCTTCGAGCCGCCCCACGGTTTCCTCGAGCAGCTCTCGCCCCGGGCGCATCCTCGGCGCCTGGAGCGAGGGCCCGGGGCTCCGTGGGCGATCGACGAGGTCTACCTGAAGCCGTACCCGGGGGGCCGCCACGCGCACGCCCCTCTCGACGCGGCCCTGCGGATCACCGGCGCCCGGCCCACGGACCCGCGGACGATCCGGTCGGTCGAGGTCCGGACGTACCGCACGGCGCTCGCGCTCACCGGTTCGATGCCGCGAACCGGGAGCCCGCTCGCCGAATTGACGCAGAGCACGCGCTACGTGATCGCGGCGGGGATCCGGGACGGAACCCTCGGACCCGAACGCTTCGGTCCGGGGCGACGCTTCGATCCCCTCGTCCTCGCGCTGGGCCGCCGGGTCCGCCTCCGAGAGGACGAGGCCGCGACCCGCCGCTATCCGCGCACGACGACGGCCGAGGTCACGATCACATTCCGTGACGGTCGGTCGATGCGCTCGACCGTGCGCCACCGTTGGGGCGATCCCGAGCACCCGATGTCCGTCGAGGAGGTCCGTGCGAAATTCCTCCGGTCGGTGGCCGGTCGTTCCTCCGTCGACCCCGCGACCCGGACCTGGGACCGATGGTGGTCGGCTCGTCTCGGAGAGCCGGTGGCGGCGCTCGTGGCGGAGCTCTCCGATGCGGTCGGGCCGGTCCGACGCGGACGCGCCGACCCGGCCGGCCGCCGTTCAACGGGCCGGCGCTAGCGGCCGACGAAGGTAGCGACCGCTCCCGGACTTCGCGCGCAGCTCGTTGTGCTCGACCACGAGCTCGCCCCGCCGGAAGACGTGGGACGGCCAGCCGTGGAAGGAGCGGCCCGTGAACCAGGAGAAGTCCGAGGAGAGGTGCCCGACCTCGGGCGAGTAGGTGACTTCGAGGCTCGGGTCCCACACGACGAGGTCCGCGTCGGCGCCGGGCAAGATCGCGCCCTTCTGCGGGTAAAGCCCGAACCACCGCGCCGCGTTCTCGCTCGCCACCCGGGCGACCGTGGGCAGGTCGATGCGGCCCCGGTGGACCCCTTCGCTCATCAGGACCGGCAGGATCACTCCCGACCCCGGATAGCCTCCGACCTTGGTCGTCCAGACGTTGTCGGTCGCCATCGACTTCGTTCGGTTCGGGATATGGTCGGACCCCATGCACCGGATGTCGCCGCGAGCCAGGGCCTGCCACAGGGCGTCGTTGTCGGAGCGGCTCCTCAACGGGGGATTCACTCGCGCGATCACCTCGAACCGGTCGTCCTGGGTGAAACAGAGGTACTGGGGACACGTCTCGCCGATCACGGGAACCCCACGTCGCTCGGCCTCCCCGATAAGGCGGGCCCCTTCGGCCGTCGACACGTGGACCACGTAGGTCGGACAGCCGAGACGCTCGGCGAAGTGAAGGGTCCTCAGGATCCCGTCCTCCTCGCAGAATCTCGGTCGCGACTCGCAGTACGCGGCCTGGTCGGTCCGGCCGGCGCGGATCATCTCGTCGCGCAGGTACGGGTGCATCTCCCAGTTCTCGGCGTGCACGAGCGCGGACGCCGGGGCACCCATCTCGCGGATGCGCTGGAGGGCGAGGTAGAACAGCCCGTCATCGATCCCCCAGACCTCGGGGTAGATCTCCTGCGCCCGGGTCGCCGGATAGAACTTGAACGTAGCGACCCCGTGGTCGGCGAAAAGCTTCGGAAGTTCGGCTTCCTGCTCCGGTCGCCCGACGATCGGATGGAAACCGATGTCGAGCAAGCTCTGCTGCTCGACGGTTCCGATCAGCTCGGGAAGGTGCTGGGAGTACGGGTCCTTGCGCCCCACGAACGAGAACCCCGAAGTGATCCCGCCGACCGCCATCGACGATGGCGGTC
>JAKAVH010000051.1 GCA_021827545.1 Thermoplasmata archaeon | reverse complement strand
TCGGAACGCTCATCGGGCTCGTCCGCAACGATCCCCCGATCGCAATCGTCGATCGTAGGGGACGACTCCAGGGTTCGGTCGGCATCGCGGATCTCTCGCGGGCCTTCTGGCGACCGAAGCGCGCCGGCCGAGGAGACCTTCCGAGGGAAGGCGCCGACCGCGGACAGGTGCTCGGGGTGGAGGCGCGGTCGATCATGCGGACTCCCCCGGTCGCCGTGTCCCCCGAGACTTCGGTCCGCGCGGTGGTGGCCCGCATGCTGCGGGAGCGAGTATCGTCGGTCTTCGTCGTACGCGACGACCGGCCGATCGGGGTGGTGACCCAGACCGACCTCCTTGCGCTCGCCGTGGGAGGGCATCCGACTCGGCGCCCGAGGGACCGTGTGCTCGTCCAGCTCCACGGCTTCCCGCTCCGCGAGGACCCGGAGCTCGTCGCCGACGTCGACGCCGTCGTCGAGCGGGGCCTATCGAGGATCCGGCGACGGCTGCCGATCGCGCTCCTCGACCTCCACCTCGTGCCGCAGGGGATCCACCGCGCGGGCCATGTGACCGTCTCGGCGCGTCTGCACACTCCGCAGGCGATCCTGCACGCCGAACAGACCTCTTGGGACGTCCGGAGCGGGGTCGCCGAGGTTTTGTCTCAGCTCGACCGCCAGGGCCGGGCGCTCGCCGAGCGCCGCCGTCGCTACGCCCGGATCCGGGTCGAGCGTCGGCACGCTCGGGAGACGGCGGTTCTTCCGTCCGAGCCGCTAGTGGCACCGTAGGGCGACCGCGGCGCGGCCGCCGGATCCCCTACACGATGCGGCGGGCCTGACGCGCGCTGTTCTCCGGCGCGAACTCGGGGTCCTCCGCGCGCCCGGCCGGATACGGAAATCGTCCCCGGGAGAGCACGTCGTCGCGAGTGACGATCCCGATCAGTCGGTCGTGATCGAGGACTGGGAGCCGGTTCACTCGGTAGCGCAGCAGCTGGCGCACCACGGTCTCGACCGTCGCGTCGGGCGGCACGGAGCGAACCCGGCGGGACATTACCCGCGAGACCGGCACGTCCCCGAGGATCTCGCGCAACTTCTTCATCGTGGCGTCGGGCCGACGTAGAAGGTACGCGAGCAGAAGCTCGAGGCTGCCGTCCGCGCCTTTCAGGCCCGCCCGCCGTGCGGCGGCGCGGCCGATGTCCCGCTCGCTCAACACCCCAACGACCCGGCCTCCCGCGTCGACCACCGGGAGGCCCGAGACATCCCTCACCCGCAGGATCTCGAGCGCGTCGAGGAGCGAGGCCCGCGAGGGGACGGTCGCCACCTGCGGGCTCATGACGTCCCGGGCGGTCGCGTTGTAGTAAAAGACCGGCCCCTCGAGCGCCCCCAGCGGAGCGAGCCGCGGACGGGGCTCGAAGCCCTTCGGGTTCCGGGGCCGAGACCGTGCGTGCGCGGTCCGTCGCACCGCGCGGATCGGGGTTGCGCCCACCATGGTCATTTGGAGGGGCCCGGGGGGGATATTCGGTCCGTTGAGTTCGGTTTACGACCGGGAGTCCGGGTCCCGCTCCTCGCGCCCCCGCGCCGATCCCGCGGAACTGGGCTCGGGACTCTGCGGTCCCCCTCCTGGGGAGCGCCGGC
This sequence comes from Thermoplasmata archaeon, assembly GCA_021827545.1. The sequence continues at coordinate 1,469 of JAKAVH010000051.1, read as the reverse complement.
CGCCCTTACCTCGGGTGTTCGAGCAGGAACCGGTCGAGCACGGCCGCGACCCGGCCCTCCCGGTCGTCGTAGTCGTAGGCGACGGTGAGGATCGGCTGAGGGACATGCACGAGCCGGTGCAGATCGACCGGGCTCCCGTCGAGCACCAGCTCGGCCTCCGAGGCACGGATCGTCGCTTCGAGCTCGTGGACCTGCGCTTCGCCGTAGCCCATCGCCGGCAGCACGCGTCTCAGGTGGGGGTAGGTGGCATAGACCTGAGCGAGCGAGCCGACGGCCGAACGCTGGGCATCGACGATCTCCGCGCCGTGCGCCTGGGCAACGAGGGTGGCCGCTCCGTAGGCCATCCCACCGTGCGTAAGGGTCGGCCCGTCCTCGACGACGATCACCTTACGGCCCCGGATCCGCTCCGGGTCCGCGAGGGAGATCTTGAGCGCACCCTCGATCAGCTGGGCGCGTGGGTTCGCCCGGGCGGCGCTCTCCTCGACCGAGCGCACGTCCTCGGGCTTCGCGGAATCCGTCTTGCTGACCACGATCACGTCGGCCTTCCGGAAGTTCGCTTCCCCGGGATGGTAGGAGAGCTCGTGACCGGCCCGATGCGGGTCCGCGACGACGAAATGGAGATCCGGTGCGAAGAAGGGGAGGTCGTTGTTCCCTCCGTCCCAGAGAACGAGGTCCGCCTCTTTCTCCGCCGCCCGCAGGATCCGCTCGTAGTCGACTCCGGCGAAGACGATCGCCCCCTCACGGAGATGCGGTTCGTACTCCTCGCGCTCCTCGATCGTGCAGTTCGCGCGGTCGAGGTCCTCGAGCGTCGCGAACCGCTGGACGGCCTGCGCCTCGAGGTCCCCGTACGGCATCGGGTGGCGGACGATCGCGACCCTCCGCCCCTTCGCGCGGAGGTAGCGGGAGACATATCGGGTCAGCGGGCTCTTCCCCGCCCCTGTCCGCACGGCGCAGATGCTGATCACTGGCCTCGAAGAGCGGAGCTCGGTCTCCCGCGGTCCGGGGAGCAAAAAGCTCGCCCCGGCCGCGAGCGCGATCGATGCCTTGTGCATCACTTCGAGATGCGGAAGGTCGGAGTACGACAGGACGACCAGGTCGACGTTCTCGCGGCGAACGAGGTCCGTCAGCCCCGCTTCGGGCACGATCGGGATCCCGTGCGGATAGCCGGGGCCGGCGAGCGAGCTCGGATAGGCGCGTCCGCTAATGTTGGGGATCTGGGCCGCCGTGAACGCCACGACTTCGTAGGCCTGGTTTCCGCGGTAGAGCAGGTTGAAATTGTGGAAATCGCGGCCGGCGGCTCCCATCAGAACGACCCGGGTACGCTTCATGGGCCGTCAGTCGCCGCGGGGGCCTTAAAGAGGTTCGGTCGGCCCCGAATTACCCGAGGGGCGACCCGGGGCCGAACCGCGCCGTCAGTTCTCTCCGAAACGTGACGGACCGCGAGGTCAGGCGCCCGTGGTCGAGCGGCC
>JAKAVH010000157.1 GCA_021827545.1 Thermoplasmata archaeon | reverse complement strand
GAAGGCCGCGCTCTGCGGTCGCGTCCGACTCCCGATCGGCGCCGGGCGACCCTCATCGGGCCACCGCCCCCATGCCGAAGGCGCCGTCGGTCAGGAATCGGAGGCGCGCCGACGGGCGGGACGGGGGGCGAGGGCGGACCCGGGTAGGTCATCGGCCGGGTTCGGTCCGAGGAGAAGGTCGGCCACCCCCCTCCAGTCGGAGGCGACGTCGAGCCCGCGAGCCCGGGGTCGCAGAAGGGAATTCAGCCGGGACGGCTCGAATGGGTGCAGTCCCGTGAACAGCACCGGACGCATTCCGGCGAGCCGCGCGCCGTCCACGTCGTACCGGAGGTCTCCCACATGGGCGGCCTCCCGCGGACGAACCCCGAGCTGGCGCACGGCGAGGCGGAACGGCTCGGGGCGAGGCTTCGACCAGGGATGTTCGCACGAGAGCACGACGCTCGAGAACGGTGAGAGGAGTCCGGCGCGGTCGAGCAGCTGTCGCAGGCCCGCTCCGGTCTCGTGCAGCACGTTCGACACGATCCCGAGCCGAACACCGCGATCCTTGAGCCGCCGGAGCGAACGCTTCGCCCCGGGAGCGACCCGGACCGGCGCCCGGCGGGCGAGCGCGTCGAGCGCGGTCTCCACCGGGGCGGGCGGCACGGCGACGCCAGTGCGCGCGCCGAGCCACGCGGCCTGCTCGGCGATGGTGGGGGTACGTCCCTTCGCTTCCTGCCTCGCCGCCCACCGGCCGAGCTCGAGGGCGGCCGATCGGGACCTTCGGGCCGGAACACCGGCCGCGCGGAGCGGGTCGGCCCACGCAGAGGTCCGGCCGGCCTCGAGCGCCCGCTGATCGCGGGGTCGCAGGTAGAGCAGGGTGTACCAGACGTCCGTCGTGACGGCGCGGATGGGGACCGGGGCCGGACTCATCGAAGTCGCTCTCCGAACCCTTGTCCGGCGCGCAGCCCGCTGTACTCGTAGAACTGGATCGCCCGCTCGAAGATCTCCCGCAGTCTCGGCGCGGCTCGCTGGACGGTGCACCGCCGGGCCGTGAGCGCGCCCACTTCGCCCATCCGTCGGGCCAGCTCGGGGTGATCGAGCAGACGGTCGAGGTTCTTTGCGAAGCCACCGACGGAGCCGGGGTTCGAAGTGAGGCCGTTGACGTCGTCGTCGACGAGCTCGGCGACGCCCGCTCCCCGGCTCACGACGACCGGGAGTTGGTGGAACCAGGCCTCGACGGCGACGAGGCCGAACCCTTCCCAAGGCGTCGGGTGGACGAAGACCTCGGCCGCCGAGTAGGCGGTCTGCAGGTCCGCATCATCGAGCGCGCCGGTGAAGATCACGCTCCGCTCGAGGCGCAGGTCGCGGATCATCCGCTTCAGCTTGGCGCGCCAGAGATCGGCCTTGCTGCGCTGGCCACCTCCCGCCAGCGCCCGCGTCGAGAAGCTCCCTCCGCCGACCAGCACGAGCCGGGCGGTGGGGTGCCGACGGCGCACGCGGGCGAACGCGTTCAGGAGCAGGTCGTGCCCCTTCACCGGGTCCATCCGGGCGACCGAGAGCAGGATGGGTTCGTTTGGTGCGATCCCAAAGCGCTCGCGGAACTCCGCGATCTGGCTCGGAGTCGCGGTCCGCTGGAGAGCGGGATCGACGTACGGATACATCTGGAAGGCGCGTCCCCGGAACCCGGCCCGGATCAGCTCCTCGAGGCCGGAGCGTGTGCTCACGACGATTCCGTCGAACCCCTCCATCGACCTCAAGAAGAAACGGCGGACCGGCTCGGGGTACCCCTTGAGATCGAGCGGGATGTGCCAGCGGAGGAGCGCCGGCGCGGCCGACCCGACGAGCCCGCCGACCAGGATCTGCTGGAAGTCATGGACGTAGACCAGGTCGTACTCCGTCGCCCGATCGAGCAGCCGGGCGGCCACCCGAAAATTGTACTCCGCGAACGCCGTATAGTCCGAGATCGGGAAGCGGTACTCGAACGGGGTGTGGAACGACGTCCAGATCGACTCCTTGAACCGTCCGTACGCCTGGGCCGTCGCGTCGGGCAACCGCAGGGTCTCGAGGACGTAGCCGTCGTCCGTCTCGAGCGACCTCGGAAGACCCGGCTCTCCGAGCGCGATCCATCGGGGATGGGGCGCGACCCATGTGCCGACGGTCTCGTTCAGGAACGCCCGCATCATCGGCACGACCCCGCCCACGTTCGGCACGTAGTCCACTCCGGCCCGCCAGGACGCGCGGGCCCCCCGCGTCGCGCCCGGCAGCGCGCGAATCGGGGGCGTCTGAGAGGTGATGCACAGCCGAATCACGGAGCTTCCGACCTCGACGCGGCCGCCGGACCCGGCCGAAAGGGCCAACGTCCCGAACGGGGCGCACGACCGGCAGGACCCGGGGACAGCTCGGGCGAGACCGCATGGTCCCCCGCGCACAAATAGTTCGCGCCCTCTCGGGGCGCTCGTTGCCGGCAGGGATGCCCCCGCGCGTGGGGTCCCCGGAGAACGAAATATGCCCGACGGGTTCCCGGACCTGCCGTGTCGCGGGACGAGATCGGCGCTGAGTTCGATGAGATCTCCCGGGTCTACGACGCGACCCGGGATCCGCCGGAGGCGGCGATGGTCGAGCGGCTCGTTCGTGAGCTCCGGCGGACCGGCGCGGACCGGGTCCTCGAGGTCGGCGTCGGCACGGGCCGCATGGCCGTCCCCCTCGAGCGGCACGGGCTCGAGGTGACCGGCGCAGACGTATCCCGCGGGATGCTCCGGGCGGCCCGTGCCAAGGGCCTCGAGCGGCTGGTCCGAGGCAGTGCCTACGCGTTGCCGTTCGCGGAGGGCTCGTTCGACCTCGTCCTGTTCGCCCACCTCCTTCATCTGCTCGACCGTCCGGCGGAGGCGCTGCGGGAGGGCGATCGGGTCGCCCGTCTCGGCGTGGCCGCGCTGGTGGACGCCGGCCCGACCACGGGGAGCGAAGCGGCCCGGGACCCCGCGGCAGAGCCTCAACAGCTGGTGTTCCGGCTGCTCGGTCAGGAAGGGGTGAAGCTGCCGGAGCGCGCGCACGGCCCCCGCTTTCGGGACCGGCTCGTTCTCCGAACGTTTCCCCCCGAC
>JAKAVH010000038.1 GCA_021827545.1 Thermoplasmata archaeon | reverse complement strand
TGGGCTGCCGTCGCGCCGTCGTGGACAGCGGATCGGACGATCGCCGCATGGCCGATCAAACGGCCCGCGACGTGCGAGCGGAAGGCGAACCCACGGCGCGTATCTCGACCTGATGGATCACCGGGTTGGCGAGGAGGCGGTCGACGGCGAGCCGGGCTTGCCGCAGCGCTTCGTCGGGGTCGGACGACCCGAACGTGAGCCGGTACACCCGCACCGTTCGAACGCCCCGCAGCCCGTTCACCCCGAGCAGGGTGAGCGACTTCTCGATCGCGAGGGCTTCGGCATCGGCCACCCCCGGCTTCAGCTCGACCCGAACCTCGACGGTGATTCCCCCGGACGGGTCCATGGGAGGGCGTACTCCGCGCTCCCCTTAACGATGGCCCGTGACGGACGCGCTCGACATACGGCCGGTCGGTCGACCGCTCGCGTCGCCGGGTCCGGGCCCGGTCCGGCCGTCCCGGGGCCGGTTCTCCGTTTGCTAAAACCTATATAGGGGGGGATTTTCGGACGGACGCGGGGGCTTCCTTCATGGAGGAACTCATCTGCAGCGTCGAGTTCCTTCGCGGGGGTCAGGAGCTGCTCGCCCGAGTCTCCAGCGAAGCCGGTGGGGTGCGCGAGTACCGGGGGCCCAGCGCCGACGTCGTGATCGACCAAGTGATCAACGATCTCCAAGAGGAGTTCGAGTCCGCCCCGGCGGCGTAGCGGAGGGGGGACACGGGCATTCGCTTCGGCCGCCGAGGGTTGCCGCAGGAGTCATCGATGGAGAAACCGTCCGGGTCGAAGGCGCCGGTCAGCCGAGCCGTCGAGAGCGCGTTCAGCAAGGTCTGGGGCGACGAGAGCGTCGTGGCGCTCATCGCCCTCAAGGTCGAGACGGCGGAGGCCGACGCGGTCGCGGCGGAGGTCGCCAAGTTCGGCGAGGTGGAGGACGTCTTCCTCGTGACCGGCGACACCGACATCTCGCTCAAAGTCCGCTTTCCCCACTACGAGGAGCTGAAGGAGTTCGTCCTGCACCGGCTACCGGCGGTCCGTGGAATCCGGGAGACGAAGACGCTGCTCGTCGTGACCGCGTACAAGGAAGCCGGGGAGGCGCGCCCGGCATGAGCCCCGCGACCGAGCCCTCGACGGAGACGGTCGACGACGCCCCGCTCCGATCGCCGGCGCTCTCGGTCGACGAGCAGCGTCGGGCGCTGGATCGGGCGCTCGACGCGTTGAGCCAGCTCGCGGACGACACCTCGGTCCCTCGCAACATTCGCCGCGGCGCCCAGGCGGCCCGCGAGGGGCTGGCGAAGTCACGGGCTGCGCTGGATGTCCGCATCGCGACGGCCGTCGGCGCCCTCGACGAGCTCGCGAACGATCCGAACCTTCCGACCCACGGGCGCACCGCGATCTGGTCGATCATCTCGAGTCTGGAGAGCCTTCAGTGAGTTCGCCGAGGCAAACCGTGATATACACCGCGACGGTCGGTGGCGACCGGAGCGGGATCGGGCCCGTAGCTCAGCTGGGTTGGCCGAGCGGACCCTTCGCCGGCCCCAGAGAGAGCATCTGGCTTTTAACCAGGTGGTCGGGGGTTCGAACGAGGGAGGTGCCGCGCGCGCCGCCCCTCCGGAAGTCCCCCCGGGCCCGCTTCCGCGCTACCGGAGGTCGATGAGTCCGACACGCACGCGCCCGTCGTCATCCCGCCGGCGAGTGCGCAAGAGTGCTCCGACGTCCTCCCGACCGTTCGTCGCGCACCAGCTCGTCCCCCCGCACGAGATCCTCTCCGAAGCGGAGACCCAGGAGGTCCTCGCGGCGCTGAAGACTCCTCCGGAGCGGCTGCCCCGGATCCTCGCCACGGACGCCGGGCTGCGCACCGATCCGAACTACCAAAAGGCCCTCGACACGGGCGAGCGCCTCGCCGGGCGCCTCGTGCGGATCCGCCGCCGGTCGGCGACGGCGGGCGAGGCGATCGCCTATCGATGGATCGTCGACGGATCGGCCGGGGAGTGAGGCGACCATGCGAGAAATCGTCGATGCCTTCTTCCGGGAGCGATCGATCGTCAACCACCACCTGGCTAGCTTCAACGACTTTTTGCCGACCAGCGACAACCCGAACTCGAGGATGCAACGCATCGTCGACGAATCCCGAGTGAGCGAGGAGGCGTCCGAGCGGGGCATCGTCCGGCTCGACGTCCAGAAGACGAAGAGCTCGATCTACGTGCGGGTCGGCCGACGGCGCGACAGCCGCGGCAACATCAGCCCGACGAGCGAGCCGACGATCTTCGTAGGGCAGCCGTTCGTCAAGGAGCCGGTCGGCTCGAAGCCCACCCTCACGCCGATGGAAGCCCGCCTCCGGAACCTGACCTACCAGGCGCCGATCTACCTCAACGTCACGGTCGTGGAGAACGGCGTCGAACGCGCGCCCGAGAACGTCCATATCGGCGACCTTCCGATTATGGTCAAGAGCCGGCCGTGCAACCTCAACCGCGCGAACCTCGAGAAGGACGCCGGCATGCCGATCTCGGACGAGGAGTACCGGGCGAAGCTCGTCGAGTACGGCGAAGACCCGCTCGACCCCGGCGGCTACTTCATCATCGGAGGCACCGAGCGGGTGATCATCAGCCTCGAGGACCTCGCGCCGAACCGGATCTTCGCCGAATACAACGAGCGCTACGGGACTCCGATCGAGAGCGCGAAGGTCTTCAGCCAGCGCGGCGGCTACCGCTCGCTCACCGTTGTCGAGAAGAAGAAGGACGGGATGCTGCAGGTCTCGGTCCCGACGGCGAGCGGCCAGATCCCGCTCGCGATCCTGATGAAGGCGCTCGGGATGAAGAACGACGAGGAGATCTTCCAGGCGGTCCTCGGCGAGCTCCTTCCGCTGGACGAGCCGTTCGTCCAGACGATGAAGCACCTGTTGAACGTCAACCTCGAAGAGTGCGTCTCGAAGAAGCTGTACCCGCCGGACGGGGTGCTGAGCACCGAGGACGCGCTACTGTTCCTCGAGAAGAAGTTCGCCACCGGCCAGGCGAAGGAGTACCGGCAGCGCAAGGTCGACGGGATCCTTGACCGGTCGCTCCTCCCCCACCTCGGCGACACGAAGCCGGACCGGCTCAAGAAA
>JAKAVH010000144.1 GCA_021827545.1 Thermoplasmata archaeon | reverse complement strand
GAAGAAGACGGCGCCGCTGACGACGACGATCGTGCCGGGAAGTCCACTTGCCACGCTGAACGAGGCCGAGGGCACGATTGTGAAGGTCGCGTTCTGGGAGATCGTGATCCCGCCGACGAGCTGACTCGCCTCGATCGACTGGAGTCCGCCGCCCTCGGGCGGTAGGGAGAAGTAGCAGTCGAAGGCGCCGGTCGAGTTCGTGGTCTGCGTCGCGGGCCGCGACGGGGGCTGGCAGCTCGTCAAAAGGACCACCCCGCCGATGCTCAGCACGTATGCCTTGCCGGGAGCGAATCCGCTCCCCGTGAGGTTGACCACGCTCCCCACCGGCCCCTGGGCGCTCGCGCCCGGACCCTGGATCGCGAGCTGGGGGATCGTGAGTACGAAAAGGGAGACCGATGCCGGCGAGCTCCCGGTCGATGCCCGGAGGAGGTGGGGACCCGGGCCCGAGGTGAGCGGAACGTTGAACGAGCAGCTGAACTCCCCGGCGCTGTTCGTGATCGGGATCGAGGAGGCGCACGAGATGGCCGAGCCGACCCAGGTGACCGAGTACGGCGCGGAGGCGTTGAACCCGGTGCCGTTCAGGATGACCGAGGCACCGGCCGGCGCGCTGCTCAGCGAGAGCGTCAAGAACGGCACCACCGTCAGCGCCGTCGAAGCCGCGGTCGTACCGTCATGGGCCGTGAGCGTGAAGGTTCCCCCCGGTTCCGCCGGGACCACGATGACGCACCCGAAGCTGCCGTTCGACGCGGCGGTCGGGGTTCCCGAAAGGCAGTTGATCGGCGTCGTGCCCCACAAAAGGGAGATCTGGGCCCCGGGGTCGAACGCGGTCCCGGCGACCGTCACGTTCGTGCCGACGTCGACGAACGGGGAGGAGAGGGCGATCTGAGCCATGACCGAGATCGGGGCGTAGGAGATCGTGGCGTTGTTTCGGGAGATGTCGACCAGGTAACTTCCCCACGGCGTCGGGGGGATCGGGAGGATGGTACTGCCGGGGATCCCACCGGTACTGGACGTGGTGAACTGGAGCCCCGTGCCTGCCGGACACGCGGAGGCGGCGGCGTTGAACGTGGCGGCCGGTAGGAGGCAGTAGGAGTACGTGGTCAACCCAAGGTACGCGGAGCCGTACAGCTCTACCGGGGAGCCGACGACGGCGGAGGCGGTCGAGAGGGTGAGCTGGGCCAGACTGACATTGAACGACCTCTCAAGGAGCAGGGTGGTGTTGGAGACCACCACGTAGTACTGCCCTTGCGCCAGCCCCGCCGGAACCAGCAGGGAGGTCGCCGAAGGGATGCTCCCGCTCGCGAGTGCGGTGAAGGAGGTGGAGCCGGACGGGCAGGAGATCGGGGTCGCTTCAAAGCAGTAGAGGTACGAGGAGCTCGGCACGAACCCGGTACCGGACAAATTCACCGGGTTCTCGGCGATCCCCGTGGTCGGCGTAAGCCCGAACGTGGGCCGGACAGTGAAGTTCACGCTCACGCTCAGGGAGAGGCCCTGTTGTTCCACCGCGACGATCGCACGGAGACCTCCCGGGCCGGAAGGCACCCGAAGGGTCGAGCCACCGCAGACGAAGCTGCCCGAGGCGCCCACGGGATAGCCGCTGCACAGCGTGTAGGAAGCGTTCCACTCCACGTTGACGGTGGAGGTCGCCACGAAACCGGTACCGGAGATCTGGAGGGGCGTGCCGTTCGCCCCCGAGTAGGCCGAGAGGGTCAGGTTGGCACGGATGCTGAACGTCGTGGTCGCCGAGTTCACGCCATCGCTCGCGCTCACGACCTGCCCGCCGTACGGGCTCTGCGGGACGGCAAACGTGCAGACGAAACTGCCGGCGACGTTCGTCGATGGGCAAGTCGATATGCTCGAGGTACCGAGCCTCAGGGAGATCTTCGCGCTCGCGGCAAACCCGTCGCCCGAGATGCTCAGGGAGCTGTTCACGACCCCGGACGTCGCGGAGGGGACGATCGCCGGTTGGACCGTGAAATTGGCGACGGCGCTGTTGAACCCGCCGGCGACGGTGACCTGTTCCACACCCGCCGGGGTCGGCGGCACCGCGAAGGTACAGTTGAAAAGGCCCAGCGAAGTCGAGACCATGCTCCCCGCGGTGCACCCGGGGACACCGGCCGTCCCGAGGGTCATCGTCAGGGTGGTGTTGGGACTGAAACCGCTCCCGACCGCATCCGCGAGCGACCCGACCGTCCCGGCCGATGGATTGAGCTGAATCACCGCCGGACCGACGTGGAACGTCTGGGTAGCCGTGTTCACCGCATCGGTGACGGAGACGATGTACGAGCCCGAGGTCACGGGGGGCACGCTGAAGGCGCATGCAAACGCGCCGCCGGAGGTCGCAGTCGTGTGCTTGCCGCACGAGAGCGTCGACGCGTTGAATTGAAACGTGAGCGGCGCCCCCGGCGTGAAGCCGGTGCCGTTCGCCTGGACGGAGGTCCCGACCACGCCACCGCTCGGCGACAAGCCCAGGTAGGGAGGGAGTACCTTGAACGGAATCGAGCGGGAATTGACCGGGTCGGACGCCACTAGGCTGGAGGACCCCGCCGGAAGCGCCGGCACGCTGAAATCGCAGGCGAACGAACCGTTGGCCTGCACCGTCAGAGAGGTGCCGAAATTGCAGGTCTTGATCGAAGCGGTCCCGAGAGAGAGCGTCAGCTTCGAGCCGGAGACGAACCCCTCCCCGGTCGCATTCGCGGGGGCGGCGACCTGCGCCGCTGAAGGCGAAACGGAAAGTGTTGGGGGGAGGATGGCGAAGTTGGCCAGCGCAGAGGTCGCGTTCGACAGCTGCGTCGCGTTGATCGTGTAGTTCGCGGCTGAAAGCGCAGGAACCGTGAACCCACAGGTGAAGCTGCCGTTCAAGCTGGCGGTCGATGAGCCCGTGCCGCACGTCAGCGGGGCTCCGTTAAAGGTAAGCGTCACGGGACCGGGAGCGAACCCGTTCCCCGAGACGTTCGCACCGGAATCGACATACCCCGATGAGGGGGAGGCACCGAGACTCGCGCCGCCCAACGCCGAGTCAAGATGCGAGGAGCCTGGCTGGGTCCCCATCGGCGCGGGCAGCCCCCCGCCGGCAGGGGCGACCCCCGAAAGGGCCACGTACGAGCCCGGAAGCGCTACAAGCACCACCAAGAGACTTACGAC
>JAKAVH010000255.1 GCA_021827545.1 Thermoplasmata archaeon | reverse complement strand
CAACCTACCCGGGCTTCGGTCTTAAGGCAAGCGCTCGGCGTTACTTCAACTTCCCCGGCATCGGGGTACCGGCACCGCGACGTGCGGCCGGCCGCAGAAAGGATTGGGGCCTCCCACCACCTCGGCGGGAGGCCCCGGAAAGGGTAGCGAAGCGATCGTCAGCCGAAGAGGGCGGAAAGTCCCTCGGCCGCCTCCTCTTCGGAGACGCCCTTCTCTTCCTTCTTCTCCTCTTCCTTCTTCTCGCCCTTGCCTTCCTTCTTCTCTGCCGGGGCGGCAGCGGCCGGCGCCGGAGCCGAGAACGACTCGGCCTTCGCGAGGACTTCGGCGAGATTGACGCCCTCGAGCGAGGCGAGGAGCGCCTTCACCCGCGCGGCATCGGGGGAGATCCCCGCGGCCGTCAGGACCCCGCTCAGGCCCTTCTCTTCGATCGGCTTACCGGCGGCGTTGAGCAGCAGCGCACCATAGACGTACTCCATCGTTCTTTCCTCCGTGGACTTCGGGTGGACCCTCAGTGACCTGTCAGTCGGCCGACCGCGGCGGCCTCGCGCATCGCTTTCGCGAAGAGCGGTTCGATCGTCTCCTTCGTAACGTACCCGGCGGCGAGCGCGAGCCCCAGGGCGCGCCGGTGTGCCCTCGCAAGGAGCAGGGGCGTCGTCGCGGGTGTCGCGTAGCCGACTTCGAGCGCAAGTCCCAGCGCCGAACGCGCCGCCCGCGCCAGATCGGCGCGTTGCGCATCCAGGTCGACCGCGAGGACTTCGGGTGGATAGAAGGTGGGGCCCTCCACGACCGCGCGGAGCGAAAGGCCGACCTCGAGCGGGAAGATCTCGAGCCGGGTGAGCATCGTCGCGACCTCGCGCGAGATGACCTCGCCGGCGCGCACGATCGTGGTGTCCTTCTTCAGGATGACCTTGCCCTTCTCGATCGCCGCCGGCAGGCCCGCGTGCTGAAGCTCGCCAACGATCGGCCCGGGCTTGAAGTTCGTCGTACCGGCCGGGACGAAGATGTCCTTCGGTGCGATCTCGCCGCCCCGCGCCGGGGTGGGCGAGCGGGTCTTCAGGAATTCCTGGTAGAGGGAGAAGGGGTTCCCCTCGGCCGCCAAGATCGCTGTCTGGTCGACGACTTGGTCCAGCAGGGGACGCAATGCCGGCCGCTCTTCGGCGGCCTTCTCGAGCGCGTGCCGGATCGCGCTGTTCGGCGCTACGCGGATCGGGCGGTCCCGGGACCGCAGCTCCCGACGCATGGACTGCAGCGCGCCGGCCGGGACCCCCCGCAGGCCCACCAGGGCCGTCATCGGCCGGGCCAGGACCGCGCGGGCGAGCTCGTCCACCTGAGCGATTTTCTCGGGCGAGACCGAACCGCGACCGGGCATGTTCGACGACCTCCCCGTTACCAGAGCCGTACCGCGGGCCCCATCGACGTCTTGACGTAGACCGACTCGATGTTCGTGCGGCCCCGCTCGAGCTTTCCAACGATACGCGAGAGCACCGCGTCCACGTTCTGGGCGATCTTCTCGGGCGGCATCGACCGCGTCCCGACCGGGGCGTGGAACGTACGGTTCCCCTTCGATCGAACCCGGATCGAGCGCTTGAGCGCGTTCACGAGGTTCGTGGGGTCGCTACCGGGAGGGACCGGCCGCGGCATCTTGCCGCGGGGTCCGAGGACGACGCCGAGCCGCTTACCGATGGTCGGCATCAGGGGGGCCTCGGCGAGAAAGAAGTCGATGCTGCTGACGGTCCGCTTGGTCGCCTTCTTGTCCTTCGCGAACTCGTCGAGCTCGGCGGGCGAGACGGTGAGGTCGGCGACGCCCTTCACCTTCTGGAGCAGCTCGGGGGAGCCGAAGACCGCGACCTTGACCGCCTTCCCCCTCCCGTTCGGCAGAGGGATCTCCTCCTCGATCCGGTTCTTCGGGACCGTCAGGTCGAGGTCCTTCAAGTTCACGGAGATCTCCACGGTCTCGGAGAACTTGCGCTCCCCGCCCTTTTGGAGGGCCTCGGTCACGACCTCAACGGAAGAACGGTCCGGCATCGATCTCGCCTGTGTGCAGAGCGGCGGCGCCGAAAAGGCTTCCCTACATAAGGGTTGTCTTTTGACGGGTTCGAGGGGGCTGCGGTCGAGCGTCCGGGGTGCGGCGGTCGGACGCGACCGGGCGCGGCTCACAGGCGACGAGAGGAGCGCTCCTCCGGCCCGCAGAGAGCCGAAGAGCCCCGGGCGACCGGTGCGACCCGTCCCAGAGGATTTATAGGGGGGGAGGCTCCGCGCCGCCGATGCATTACCCAAAGGTCGTGTCGACGTATTGCCCGAAGTGCAAGACGCACACGGAGCACGACGTCGAGAAGGGCAAGAAGCGCGCCGCTTCCGAGCTCAAGTGGGGACAGCGGCGGTTCCGCCGGGCCACCCGCGGCTACGGAGGCTTTCCCCGTCCGAAGCCGGAGGGGAGGGCGAAGGCGGTCCGTCGAGTCTATCTCAAGTACCGATGCAAGAAGTGCAAGTACACGGTCCAGCCCCCGAGCTGGCGGGCGAGCCAGCTCGAACTGGTCGAGCACCACTAGGAGGAGCGCGCATGAGAGGACCGTCCCCCTTCTGGATCGTAAAGTGCCCGGACTGCTCCACCGAGCAGACCATCTTCAGCCGTCCAGCGACTATCGTGAACTGCTCGGTCTGCGGTGCGACCCTCGCGACGCCGACCGGCGGCCAAGCCCAGCTCCGGGGCGAGCTCGTCCGCCCGGTGACGGCGTAGCCGGGGGCTTGGGTCGCGGATGCCTCTGCGCGCCGAACTGCCCGAAGAGGGCGAGCTGGTCATCGGCACGGTCACGTCGATCCGGAACTTTGGCGCATTCGTCAAGCTGGACGAGTACAACCAGCGCGAGGCGTTCATCCATCTGTCCGAGGTCGCGACGGGCTGGGTCAAGTACATTCGGGACCACATCCGCGAGGGCCAGAAGATCGTCGCGCGCGTACTGCGCGTGGATCCCTCGAAGAACCAGATCGACCTCTCGCTCAAGCGGATCAACGACCATCAGCGCCGGGAGAAGGTTCAGGCGTGGAAGAACGAGCAGCGCGCGATGCGCCTCGTGGAGCAGGTTGCCACGGCGCTCAAGCTCTCCACCGACGAGGCGGTCGACCAGTTCGGACCGTCGCTCGTCAGATCG
>JAKAVH010000100.1 GCA_021827545.1 Thermoplasmata archaeon | reverse complement strand
CTCGAGGCAGGGAAGAGACCATCGGTCTCGGTTGAACTCGCTTCCATCTACAGCCATGCCGGACCTTGAACGTAGGATTTCCAGCGCGTCCGTGATGCTCCGTCGGTTGCTCTGAGCGGCACGGAAGTTCTCAATCAATCGGCAAGCGAATGCGATCTGCCGCCACTCCTGGTCGTCGGCCCATCGAACCGGTGAAGGTGGCGCGGCGGCTTTCTCCGCCCCGCCCTTCTTTTCCCAGTCTTTGAACCAGTCCCTCACCGGTTTCGATAGCGGTGCGGTGAGACGGTCCATCCGCGCGAGCGTCTCCTCCGCCATCTCGATCACGCGGCCGGATTGGTCCTCGGGCCAGATCGTCCCGTCGAAAACGCGCCACTTGCCGGCTTGACTGTCGTAAAGGAGATCTCGGCCGAAAGTTTCCCCTATGAGATCGGTGAATAGAAGCGGGACCGTTCCCCGTGCGGTCGTTGCGTTCGGCATGGAGGCCCAGCGGAGCAGGGCTCGGGCGGCATGCTGGGCGGCGCCATCGGATGCCGAACGGAGCAGCTCCTCCTCTACCGCCGCGAAGATGGGGTCCTCCCGTCGCAGCGTCTCGAGCGAGTAGGAGTACGCCCCTTCGGTCTCGAAGTGGCTGCGGGTTGAGCGGACCTCGGATTCGGGCCAGGCTACGAGCTGGGCGATCTGTCCGTCGGTCGCCCCGGCCTTATGTAGCTTCCAGGCGAGGTACAGGTTGGACGAGTGGTTCCTCGGCTCGGCAGGGGTTGTCTCCAGGAGGAGGCGGTCGAGCGGGCCCTCTGCGTCTTGGCCCTCGACGCGGTGCAGGATCTCCTCGATGTCGGTGGGCGGCGGTCGGTTCGCGGAAGCGGTCTTCTCGGCTGGCGTGGGAGGCGGGATGTCGTCGGGGAAGACGGCCCGTCCCCTTCCCGAGTAGGTGAACGTCTTCCCGCCGGGAGGGGAGGTCGGGAGAAAGAATGCCCTCGCGGGGTCCTTCGTCTGCCGGTCGCCTCGCCCGTCGGCGATAAGGTCATTGAGACGCTGCCAGATCTCCGGCCACTTCTCCGCGGGGCATGGCTTCCCGAGCGGGACGGCCACGCGGAACTTCGGCTTCTCCGGCGTGGAGGAGAAGGTGCTGTGAACGACGAAATCGAAAGTCCCGGAGAGCTTCTGGGCGATGAACCCGGGGTCTGTGCCCTCGTCCACGTCCATTACCGCGACGGACACCGCCTCGACGTTCGCGTTCCCCCGGGTCGTCCCCGGCTTGTAGGAGACCGGAGACCACAGCGGACCGCCCTTGGTCTCGCGGATTTCGAACCTCGTGAGCCTGCCTCGGAGCTCTCCCCATGTAGTTTCCTCCGCGACCGGATGGTTGTCCTCGACTCCCGAGAAATTGGCGATCACGACGCGCAGCGAGTCGGTCTCGTCCTGCGGTCCACTGACGGTGGCGTCCTTCCGTTCAGGGTCCTTCTCGGTGGTCCCGAGACCGATGAACGCCGTGATCTCGGTCGGCACCGCGATGATCTCGTTCACGACGTGGGTGTTCACGTTCGTCACGTGAACGCCCGCGGCTGTGTACGCCAGGCAGATCGTGATGATCACCATGACCGCGAGGGCGACCAACAGCGGTGTGCCCTTGGCGGTCATGGCCACGGCCGTCCCCGGACGAGCTTCGGAACGTAGACCAGATGGAGCGTTCGCTCGACGAGTCCATCGACGCAGCGAAGGCACCACGCCGCCCCGCTGACCGGGTCCCTGTAGCTCGAGTAGTCGGGGTTCAACGCCCGGCGGCAGCCTTCGCACCGCGTCCCCGGGGGTGGGGGCGGCCCAAGCCTACGCGACGGGTCCGGCATGGCTGTCAGTCTCCGCTCTCACTTTCACGTCTTCCTCTCGGCGGCGATTTCTTTGAGCAGCTTGCGGATCACCGCCGACGTAACGGCTGGGTCATCCACTTCAAAGACGAGCTCGACCATTGGGCGGGTGGGGTCGCCGGGCTCGAGGCGACGAAGCGAGCGCTCGACGGCGGGCGGGATCGTGCCCATTAGAGCGACCCTCCTGCGGCCTCGATCAAACGATCCGCGAGCGCTTCCTTCCCGGGCGGTACGACAAGCAACAGCTCGCCGTAGCGGACCTCGAGCTTGGTCCCGAGTTTGATTCCCCAACCCCGTACGCAGTCCCGCGGGATCGTGATACCAACGCTGACCCGGCCCCAGGGGCCGACCGTCCTGACACTCTTCGCGACCATGCCCGTGCCCCTGCTGATACCATTACGCGGGTTTGCGGTCCCCGTTTTCTGACGGTAAGCCGGCTCTCGGGCATCCGGAAGATTCGCGAATCTTCCGGAAGAATCGGTCTCGCGGACCACGGCAAGTACTTACGTACGCGCGTGCTCCTCGGTAGCCGGAAAATGCCTGGTAGGTCCAAGCATCTAACGGGTCCTCAGCAAAAGCTCCTCAACGCCGGTCTCGAGTGGGCCGCGATACAGTGCAGCCCGTCGGACTCCGGCGAGAAGGTTGTCGAGCTCCTTCAGGCACGAATGGAGGCGCTTGGGCACCTCGACACGTTCAGAAAATGGTACGTTGAGACCGACGAACAGGCCCAGCGAAAGAAGGTCGCCAGCGTTCGCCGGCGCCTGGGCCGGCAGTCAACACGGAGCCTTGCCTTCGACGCAAGGAAGGCGGAAGCCCAAGCACGCGTACGTCAGCTCGAAGAGAATGAGGCAGCGGCCCGGCGCGCCTTCGAAGAACAAGAAGAAAGGGCGCGTCTCGCCGAGGCCCGAGCTTCCGAGACCAGCGAGTCCGCGCGGGGCACCACAGAGCAACGTGGGGAGTGGGAGAAGCGAGCCGACGAGGCCCGAGCCATCGCAACACAGGAGCGGGAACGGGCGCTTCTCCTCGGCGGGCTTTGGAAGGACGCGGAAACCAAGTTACGAATCGAACGGAAGCTCGCTCCGCTCGGACCCTACCACGCCAGGCTCGAATGGTTTCACAAGACGTGGGGGCTGATCGATGCCTTCGCGGTTTCGGTGGTGCTCGGAATCGTGGGGATCGTAGCCGCACTCTACGTGCTCTCTCTTATCGGGTACCTCTCCACGTTGGTCGCGGTCGCTGGGTTCGGCTTGGGGGCAGGAGCGCTGACGACGTTCCTCGTCATCTATGGTGTGCTCA
>JAKAVH010000248.1 GCA_021827545.1 Thermoplasmata archaeon | reverse complement strand
GATCGCGCTCGCGCTCCGCCACCAGCCCGAGGTGATCTTCATGGACGAGCCGACGATCGGGCTCGACGCGAATGTGCGTCGCATGCTCTGGGACCTGATCACGGGGGTCAACCGATCGTTCGGCGTCACGGTCCTGCTCACGTCGCACTACATCGAGGAGGCGGACGCGCTCTGCGATCGCGTCGCGATCATCGACCAGGGCAGGATCGTCGTGACCGGATCCCCCTCCGAGCTCAAGTCGCGGGTCAAAGAGGACTTCATCGAGCTCGAGACGTCCGAGAGCGTGACGCAGGAGAAGCTCGCCGCGATCCCCGGGGTCTCGGAGGTACGCAGTCAGGGCCGCGCCTGGGTCCTTCGCGTCGCCTCGGCGGAGGAGGTCCTGCCGGCGGTCTTCCACGCCCTGAAGACCGACGGGATACGGCGGATCAACGTCGAGAAGCCGAGCCTGGAATCGGTCTTCATTGACATCACGGGGAAGCGGATCGACCAGGGGGGGTCGGACGTCCCCGATTACCGCAAGTTCTACGCGAACCTCCGGAGGGCCCAGCGATGAGCACGGCAGCGCCGACGGTCTCGCTTCCGACGGACGTGGTTCGCTCGCCCGCCACGCGCACGGGGCAGCTCCAGCAGTTCTGGGGACTGTTCGCTCGGGAGTTGATCAAGACCTTCCGCAACCCTTGGGTGATCGTGATCACCCTCGTCCAGCCGTTCATGTGGCTCGCGTTCTTCGGTGGCATGATGTCCGAGCTTCCCACGGCGGAGCTCGACACGTTCCTCCTCCACGCCCCGCCGGGCACGAGTTACCTCTCGTTCCTGCTCCCCGGAGTGCTCGCGACCGGCATGATGTCGATCGGCATGTTCGGCTCGATGAGCACGATCCAGGACAAGCGCTTCGGATTCATGAAGCGCATCCTGATCACCCCCACGAGCAAGGCGACGGTCTACCTCGCGAAGGCGCTCGGGGCGGCGATGCGGGGGCTCGTCCAGATCCCGGTGATGATCGTGGCGGCGCTCGCCTTCGGCGTCCAGCTCCACGGGGACCCCCTGGGCTGGCTCGCCTGGATCGTGGGCCTGGTCCTTCTCGGACTAGGATTTGCGGCGTTCTTCCTCGCCATTACCGCGTCCAGCACCGACTGGCAGACCCCCGGGGTCATCTCGAACTTCATCACGATGCCGCTCATGTTCGCGAGCGGAGCGATGTTCCCGACGGCGATCTATCCGAGCTGGATGCGCGCGATCGCCGACGTGAACCCGGTCGGCTACTCCGCGGCGCTCTCGCGGGACGTGATGACCTTCAACCAGTTCACCGTCACCGATCTGACCTACCTCGGCTACCTCGCGATCTTCGCCGCCGCGATGGTCCTGATCGGGACGCTCGTCGCTTCCCGGTACCTGAGGGTCGAATGACGCCGAATTCGGACGCCCCACCGGTGTCCGACCACGGCGGAATCGCCGTCGCGGTGGACGGCTCCGGCCCCGCGGAGCTCGCGCTTCAGCGTGCGATCGATGTCGCCCGGCAGGCCGCCTCCGAGCTCGTGATCGTGGCCGTCGTTCCGGAGCGGCATGCCTTCACGCCCGAGGGCCGGTCGCTGCCGGAGACCGACCGCGAAGCGGAGAGATTCCTCAGGGAAGTGACGGGACGCTACGTGGCGGTCGCCCGCGCCGCGGGGGTCTCCCGCGTCTCCACGGCGGTGCTCGCAGGTCCGGCGGTCGAGCAACTCCTGAGCTTTGTCGACGAGCGCCGGCCCGACCTCTTGGTCGTAGGCGCTCGGGGCCTGTCCACGACGCGACGGCTACTCCTGGGCAGCGTGAGCGACGCCCTCGTCCACCACGCCGGGTGCTCGGTGCTGGTCGTCCGTGACCCCGAAGGATCGAAGAGGGCCGTTGTGCGCCGGCCGACGCCGGCCCGCTGAGCCGCCGGGCGGCGCCGTACGCGGCGCCCCCTCAAGGGCACTGGTCCTACGCGGGGTCGACGCGGCACTCCCCCGATGGCCTTCCAAGGTCCCTCGCCGGGTCCGGCCCTCTCTTCGTAGCCCCTACGGGCCTCTGGACTCGGGCCCCTACGCGGGGCACCCCCGGATCCCCGGCGAGTGCCGAACCGACAAACGTCGTTTGAACTCGTAGACCCCGAGAGAAGGAACCGGGCCTCATCTGCGACCCGCGCGGTCGAAGGACGACAGCATGGAGCGCGGCGGCCGGGAGCCGCACCCAAAGCGAGTTGCGGAGGGCGCGGCGGCATCGTAGGAGTTCGAAGACCCGCGGGCCGGCTCCGACGGGAGCCGGCGTAGCACGCCCGGCCCTCAAATCCACGTCAGCGGTTGAGTGTTATATATCACGTCCTTCGTGGCCGTGACGGGTTCTGGCATGACACGGAGTCCGCTCGGGGTATGGCTGGTCTTTGCGCTGATGGTGTTGCCCGGCCTGTCGGCGACGGTCGCCGTGGGGGCGGCGTCAGCGCCTCTGGCCCTGCACCGTCCTCTCCAGACGCCGCTGGAGCCGCCGAACTCGAATCTGGCCGGTGCGTTCGCTTTCGTCTCGAACTTCGAAGACCTTCGGATGGACGGTTGGCAGGCGATCCAGGGCTCTGCAAAGGTGGTGACGAATCCCGCGTACAACGGGGAACCCTCACTCCAGTCCAAGGCGACCGGCATGGAGACCCAGATCGACGTGGCCTCTCAGGGCTTCAAAACGGGCGATCGCTTCCTCTCCTTCCAAGCTGAGGTCCACGTGGGAAGCGGCGCCGGCTGGGTCGGTTTGGGCAGCGGGTCGACCGCTGTCGCGGTGATCGGCGTGAACGGCAACCAGGTCTGGGCGGGCGGCACCCCCTCCACCGCGACGAGGGTCGGCACGGTGCCCTCCCCCACAGTGCAGCCGGCCGGATGGGTCTACCTGAGCGCCAACGTGTACGCGTCCGTCAGCCCGAACGGCAAGACCACGAACTGGTACATGGATGTCTATGCGGACCGCACCGACCAGGCGATCCAGACCGGCGTGTCGGTGCCCAACGCGGGGACGTACACCGATGGCTGGGTCTCCACCACGTCAAGGACGGTGGACTACACGAACATCGTGGTCACCACTTACGAGATCCCGACCTCGATTCCCGGCTACAACAACATGGACGGCTACGGACAGGGCTCAGGGCTCTTGGTCCAGCAGATCGGAA
>JAKAVH010000179.1 GCA_021827545.1 Thermoplasmata archaeon | reverse complement strand
CGAACCACTCGCGCCAGGTGTACGTCGCCGTGAAGGCGCCGTAGACGTCGTTGCGCGGGAACGAGCCATTCCCTTCCGCAAAGATCGCCTTCACGTACGAGCCCGAGAGGTCGTAGTCGGCCGCGGTCGCGACCACCTTCATGCCGGTGTTGAGCAGGTAGAACGTCGACCCCACGGCGAGGGAGTTGTTCATGTAGAACCAGACGTACGGGTTCGTGTACCCCGTCTGGTTGTCGGTGCCCTGGACGTAGTGGAACGTCACCGCCGAGAACGTGAACGAGCCGCTCGAGGTCCAGCGCTCGCTCGCCCCGGTGTTGTTCGCGTAATGGTTCGAGTTCGAGTAGGTCGCCGACTCGGTCCCGTTGGCGGCGACCGCGGTCACCGCGACGGTCCCGTTCACGTAGGTTCCCTCGGAATAGCCCGTGTAGTTGCCGACCCCGTTCGAGAGGACAACCGCCTCGGTGTAGGCGAACGAGTCCCCGACCTTCGGGACGTAGTGGCCGGCGACCGCCCCCGCGGTGACGCCGAGGACGACGACCGACGCGAGGAGGAGCGCCCGGGCCCCGATCATCCCATGCCCCCGCCGCCGCCCACGCCGCCGCCGGCGAACCCATGGACGTGGCCGGGGTGGGCTCCCGAGAACCCGCTGTAGGTCGAGAAGTAGAAGTTGTGCGCGACGATCAGCGGCAGGAACACGGGCCGGATCATCGGCGTGGGGGCGCCGACGCCGGGGACCGTCGCCGTCGTGTCGAGCGCGCCGACGAGCTCGTCCCGCAGGCTGTGGACCATCCGGACGGCGAGGGTGATGAGCTCGGCCTGAGAGAGCGCACCGGCGGTCCGGCGCCCAACCACCATGTACGCCTGCTCGAGGAGATTCAACGTCTCGTTCGCCTCGAGGGTCGCCACCGACGCGAGGATCGAGGCCGCGACGAGCGGGTACTGCAGGTACGTCGAGAGCCCCTTCGCGAGGATGCCGAGCTTCGCGGCGACCCCATCGATTGGTACCTCCGAGACGGCGAGGTACGCGGAGGCGAGCTCGACGTCCTCCGACGGCTCGTACCCCCAACCGCCGAACATCCCGCGCAGCGACTGGAACTTCGCGCCGAGCGCGTCCCGGGGGGCGTTCATGATCGCGAGGAGGGCCGCGGTCTCGTACGAGGGGGTCCACTGGAGGAACGCCGGCAGGTTGGCGGTGGCGAAGGTGCCGTCGCCCCGACGCCCGAACAGGAGGATCGCCCCGATCCCGAGGGCCGACTCGCCGGGCACGCCGAGGCGCTTCACGTCCTCGACGAGCGGGCGCAGGGCCGCCACCTCGTCCGGGATCGGCTGGGAGAGCGCGAACAGTATCTCGGCGGCCATCAGGCGGTTCTCGACGTTCGCGGCGAGCGGTCCCAGGCCCACGAACGCCTCGCCGAAACGGGGCACTCCGATCGCCGGGTCCGGCTGGTCCCGCGCGAGCCCGATCGATACCGCCCAGAGGTAGGAACGGTCGGCCTCGCCGACGTTCGGGATCAGGTGGGCGTTGTAGGCCGCCCCGCGGTCGGCGAGCTGCGCAAAGTCGAGGGCGATCTTCTGGCTCTGCGACCAGTACGCGTCGAAGCTCGAGGACGCGAGCCGGTACAGGCGGACCGCGAGGTTCCTCGATTCGACCTGGCCGAGGGTGGTGAGCGCGAGGTACGAATCCCCGTACGGGCCGAGGGTGTCGAGCAGCGAGCGCTTCGCGACGAGGTCGTTGAGGAGCTTGACCCGCTGCGCGAGGTCGCCGTCGAGCGACTGGAGCGACGCCCGGTCGCGCCCTTCCGCGTCGATCTCCTGGCTCTGCTTGTCCTTCCCGTGGAGGTGGAAGAGGATGGAGTGGGTGTGTTCGTCGTCGTGCGTCAGCCGTTCGGCAAGCTGGGTGCGCGCGAGCTGTCCCTGGCCGACCGCGTTCTGGACGGCGGCGAGGGACTGGACGTCGGATTGGAGCTGGCGGTACCCCGCCGCGTCGACCGCGCGAACGAGCCCAAGCTCCGCGAGGCGTTGGAGGTCGGCCGCCGGGAACGTGGGCGCCGCCGACCGGCTTCCGACCGCTACGAGGAAATCGTGGACCTCTTGGCACGTCGCCATGCTAGCGGTCGACCAACGAGAACTGGTGATATAACGATTCGTCGTTCAGCGGGTTTCTCGTCTCGAGGACCACGCCGCCCGGCTCCTCGCGCACCCGCGCGTACGGGTCGTCGCGCAGGGCCTCGACGAGCACCGATTCGAACCGTCGCTTAC
Source organism: Thermoplasmata archaeon (assembly GCA_021827545.1). Next base: position 944 of record JAKAVH010000179.1, on the reverse strand, counting down.
GGTTTCCGAAATCGCCGAAGCGACGCGCGGATTCGTTCGCGATCTGTTCGTAGGCGAACATGAACTCGTACAGGGACCGGTAGACCTGGTCGTCGACCTTCTCCCGGACGTCCGCCCGCTCGACCGAGGTGCGGCGGATTCCCTCGAGGTCGACGAAGAAGACGGTCCCGTCCGGCGCGACGACCGCGTCCTTGTCGAGCCAGACGTCCTCGAAGTCGAGCCCGCTCAACCGTCCGGGAGCGGCGTCGTGCTCGAGCGTGCGCGCGAAGAGCGTGAGGAGGGCCACCGCGCTCCGCACGAAGTTCACCTGGAACCGGTGCGCCCGGGCCGAGGAATCGACGCCGAAGAGGTCGAAGACGTGCCCGATACTCTGGCCGAGGGTGGTGCGCGCGTGGAAGTAGATGCGTACGTTCGAGGGGACGAGCCGAAGCTCCTGGACGAAGCGCCCGGGGAAGCGGCGGTACCAGTGGATCGTGCGGACCCGTCGCTCGACCTCGGGAGGAAGGAAGGCGACCTTCACGATCGGCGCGATGCGGAATCCCGCGAGGTTCGTGAGATCGGCGGCCGCGCAGACGGCGAGACCGGTCTCGGCGTGCTCGAGCCCCTGGCCCCCGTACGGCGAGCCCCGCAACCAGAGCTCGCCGGTGATGATCCCACCCGAGTCCGTGCCCCCGGCGTGCGAAAGGCGGGCGCGCACGTCCGAGTCTTCGCTGAGCTCGGCGGCAAAGCGGCGGTCGAGCCGCCGGTGCGAGAACGGATCCAGCGACGAACCGACCCCCTTGACGGACAGGTAGAACGGGAGGCCATCGAGCGTCGCCACCGGCTCGGGGAGGATCGCCGTGCGATTGTCGTCCTCGATCATTTCGAGGGCGCCGAGCGCGCGGTCGTCGCAGAGCGCCGCCATCCCCGGCGGGAGGAAGAACCGGTCCCATCGCCCGAGGTCG
>JAKAVH010000191.1 GCA_021827545.1 Thermoplasmata archaeon | reverse complement strand
TCCCGCGATGCATACGCATCACCAGATCTCGAATCTGGCGCCTTGGCCGAGCTAGGCTACCTCAGCACCCGAGCGAGGGGAGCGGCGCCCGCTTTTAGGGGTTTGCCGCCGCGGGCCCCGCCCGCGTCGCCACCGCGTACCCGAGAGAGGCGAGGGTCGTAGCCCCTCCGGTCGGAGAGGCCGGTCGCCTCCGGCGGGTGGTCTAGTGGACCGGGGGCCCGGGCCCCTTCACGGCGGCCTTGAGGCGGCCGATCGCCTCGACCGGCAGCGGGTCGACCCGGCGCCGGTCAGCGAGGAAGAGGCTCGCATGGTCGCCGAGCGAGATCCCGCCGACCAGGGCCTCGAGGCGGTCCTCGGCGGCCAGGGGAACGCGGACGACTCGCACTCCTTTGCGTGCCAGCAGGCGTTCGAGGTACCGGTAGCTCTGGCGCAAGAGCGCATGTTCGCCCGACCATTCGAGGAGCACGGCCGCGTACCGACCCGCCTCCGTTCGCCGCATCGCATCCCACCCGACGATCGCGTTGTGGAACAGCTCGGGAACCTCATCGAATGCGGCGAGCCGCTTCGCGTTCTCCTCGACCTGCGTCTTCCACCGGCGGGCGAGGCCGAGGAACCCGCTCTCGGCGTACACGAGCGGCAACCGGGGGCCGATGCGCTCGGCGATCGCGGCGGCCGGGCCGTTGGGCCGGGCGTACTCCCGCACCAAGCGGTGCGCCCGGTCCACGATCCTTCCGACACGCGACTCGTTCGACTCGGGGAAGTGCGGGTCGAGGAGCCCAAGGATCGCCCCGAGGAGGTGGCCGACCGCCGAGCGGGGAGGCATCCCCGTCGGGATCGGCAGGAGCCGGGCCGAATCACGGACGGCCCGATCGCCGAGGGCCCCGCCCGAGGTCAGCACGGTGCGCTGCGCGCCCGCCCGACCCGCCGCGTCGTAGGCGCGCAGGGTCTCCCACGTGTTGCCCGAGTAGCTCACGAGCACCACGTGGCTCTCCGGTCCGAGGTACCGTGGCATCTCGGCCGAGCGGACGACCGCGAGGCGGACCCGGGTCTCCGCCTCGACGGTTCCGCGCGCGAGCTCGGCGGCGATCCCCGAGCCTCCCATGCCGACGAGGACGACCTCCGGGGGGCCCCGGCCCGGGGGTGGGGCGACGTCCCGCCCTCGGCGGAAACTCTCCCCGAACGCCGTCGGGAGCGCGGCGGCAAGCCCGAGCATGGTAGCGGCTCCGTCCGAAGTGGGGCGCGGCATGGTTTTCCCCGCTGGCTTGCCGGGAGATAGTCCTTACGGGGCGCCGCCTCTATCGAGGAAACTACTTGAAGCACGGCCTCCCATCGTTCACCGACCGGGCGAGAGCCGATGGTCCGGAGGGGGTAGGCCATGCCGAGCGAGAAGGTCTCCACGGGGCTTCCGGAGGGTCGCGTTTCGACCGGGAACCCGGAACTGGACACCATGCTCCAGGGTGGCCTGGTCGGCCGTCGACCGTACCTGATCGTGGGACCGTCGGGTACGGGCAAGACCACGGTCGCCCTCCAGTTCCTGTGCGAGGGGGTCCGTCACGGCGAGCGCGTGCTCCTCGTCACGGTCGAGGAACCCCCGAACGAGACGCGGATCAACCACCGGGGTCTCGGGCCCGCGCTCGACGAGGTCGATGTCTTCGACGCGATCCCCGACATCATGCGCTACGAGCGAGCGCCGTTCAAGGACATCGCCTCCGTGCGGAACGCGACGCCCTTCAAGGAGATCCCTCTCACGATCCGCACTTCGCCCGAGCTCTCGGCGGTCGAGGTCACCATGGCCGGTCTCGAGCAGATGCTCCGGACCGAGGTCGTCCGGCGGGGGTACTCCCGTATCGCGGTCGACTCCCTGACGGCCCTGCAGTACTTCTGCATGAAGGGGTTCGACCCGATCGCCGGCGCTCAGGCGTTCCTGCGGTTCCTCTCCGACCTGAGGGTCACGACGCTCCTGACGGTCGAGTCCCCGCTCGAAGACGTCGAGACGCCCGAGCGGATGCTCGCGCGGGGCGAGATACGGCTCTTTCGCTGGGAGCTCGAGAGCCGGTCCGTCCGTGCGATCGGCGTCGAGAAGTTTCGCGGAAGCCCACACGACGTGCGCCTCCACCCCTACCGCATCGGGCCCCACGGGATCGACATCCAGCTCTCGACCACGATCTCGCGCGACACGCGCCAGATCATCGAGGCGGTGCACACGACGGAGCGAACCGTGGTCGCCCCGCCCGCGGATTCGGCCGAGGAGACGACCTCCCCGGTCGACCCCCTCGCGGACGAGGTCCGTGACCTCGTGCTCGTTGGCGCTGACGTCCGGCCGGTCCGCGTCGAGCTCGAGTCGGCGCTCGGCGCCGTCACGGCCGGCGACCTCGACGCCGCTCGCGGCCATCTCTCCCGGGTCTCGGCGTGCGTCATCGGGCTCGTCGACGGACTGCGGGGGGAGGTCGCTCGGTCCGCGGGCCCGGACCCGAAGGTCGCCGAAGCGTATCAGAGGATCCGTCAGCGCAGCGAGTCGGCGCGCACGGGCCTTCCGCCGCTACGGTTGCCGCCCCGGCGCATCCTCGAGGTTCAGCTCGCTTGGGTCCTCTCGCTGATCCCCCCCGCTCCGACCGAGCCGATGGCGCCGGTGGATGAGTCCTCCCTCGCCCGGGCGGGGGTTTGGGACAGCGCGGTCGCCGAAAGGCCCGCCCCGGTCGGTGAGGAAGGGGCGGTCGTCGAGGACGATGCGGGGATGCCGTCGACACCGGCGGGGCCGGCCGTCGATGCGAGCCTCCCATCTTCGATCGAATCCCCGGGGGCCGAACCCGAGGTCGAACCGACGGCCACCGTGATCGGCCCGGACCTCGGAACGTCGTCCAGAACGTTGGCCGAGCTCCCCGAAGGGCCGGACGCGACGGTCGCCCGGGACCGGGCCGAGTCGCCCGGTCTTGTGGCGGCGCTCGTGCCGACCCCCGGCGGGGCCGTGGGCGCGCCGTCGAACGGTACGGACCGGTTCTTCTCCCCGATCGCGCGGGAGACCACGCCGGCGTCTCCGATTCCCGAGAGGTCGTCCGGCGCCGGGCGGAGCGGGTGGGCGCCGGAGGGAGCGGTGGCCGGCGGCGAGCCCGGCGCGGTCCCCCTGGAGGCCGGACCCCAACCCTCCGCAGCGGTCGACTCCTCCCGGAGCCGTCCGCCGATGAGCCCGGAGTCCGCGGCGGCCGCCACCCCACGGC
>JAKAVH010000163.1 GCA_021827545.1 Thermoplasmata archaeon | reverse complement strand
GTCAGTCCGAGCACCCAACCGGCCCAGAGAAGCGGGTTGCCGTGCAAGGCGACGCCGAAGACCAGCGCCGCCGCCACCATGATCGGGATCTGCACGAGACCCCGCGTCGCCGAGCCGATCGCCTTGCTCAGGAAGACGGTCGCCTTTCCCGTCGGCGTCAACAGAATGCGTTTCATGTAGCCGAACCGCTTGTCTTGGATCGTGCTCATCGCCCCGAACATGCCGACGGTGAGCATCGACGTCGAGAGAACCCCGGGCAACAGGAACTGCAGGTAGTTCTGGATCTGGAGATGGAGCAGCTCCTCCAAGCTCGACAACGGGACGTTGGCGAAGCTCGACCCGAAGAACGCGAGCCACATGAACGGCTGGACGACAGTGATCACGAGCACCCACGGGTTGCGGAACGTGCGGAGGAGCTCCCGGGTGTACAGCCCCACGAACTGGCTCCCTTGCCCCAGCCGAGGAAGTCGCGCGTTGAAGGGAATCTCCGCTGTCGAGGAGATCGGCACGCGGACGGTGTCGGTCGAAGGGCTCATCCGCGGGCCCTCCGGATGTTGGCATAGAATTTCCGGTAATCGTGGGGCTCGTTCGAATCGGGGCCGAGTCGTCGTCCCGTGAGCTCGAGGAAGACGGACTCCAAGCTCGGTCCCTCCACGTGGAGCCGCCGGATCCGTCCCGCGGTGACCGCTCCCAAGACGCGCGGCAGGACCTCGTCGGCCCGTTCCACCTTAAGCAGCCAGCCTTCGCCCTGGCGACGGACCTCCTGGACGCCGGCGAGCGCCGAGAACCGAGACGGCTCGATCTCTTCGGACGTTTCGAGTTCGATGTATTCCGAACGGATCCGCGACTTGAGTTCCGCCGGGCTGCCTTCCGCGACGATCCGTCCCCGGTCCAAGATCGCGATCCGACGGCAGAGGGCTTCCGCTTCCTCGAGGTAGTGGCTCGTGAGGAAGATGGTGATCCCGTACTCCCGATTCACCCCCGTGATCAGGTCCCACAGCATCCGCCGGGTCGTCGGGTCGAGCCCGATCGTCGGCTCGTCCATGAAGATCACGCGGGGTCCGTGAAGGAGGGCGAGCGCGATCTCGAGCTTCTTGCGCATGCCGGTCGAAAACGTTCCGACCTTGTCGCGGCGCCGATCTTCGAGAGAGAAGTAGCGCAACAGCTCGCTCGCCCGTTCCTGCCAGTCAGTCAATCGCTGGAGTTTGGCCTGCAGCCAGAGATTCTCCCACGCCGACAGATCGTCGTCCAAGATCACCTCGGCGGCCACCCAGCCGATGCGCGCCTTGACTTCCATCGGCGAACGGCGGACGTCGAACCCCGCGACCCGGGCGTTCCCCGCGGTCAGGTCCGCCAGTCCCGTCAGCAGTTTGATGATCGTCGTCTTGCCGGCGCCGTTCGGCCCGAGAAGGCCGAAGATCCCGCCCGCCGGCACTCGAAGGTTTACGTCGTCGACGGCGGTGAACGTACCGTACTGCTTCGTGAGGTGGTCGGCTTCGATCGCGAATTCGCTCATCGCCGACCCCCGATCGAGATCGAGTCGAGCTCCGACAGGGCGATTCGGAGTTCGCTCCGGGCGCGGGCGATCGTCCGTGCCCTTCGGCGGGGGTCGGGAACGAGCGTGGCCGACTGCCCGGCCGCGACCACGGTCCGCAGCGCGCCCCGGAGCTGTTCGAGCACGACATCGCCCCGCTCGGCCGGGTCGACCATGTCGAGGATCAGACCTCGAAGCTCCGCGAACCGACCCCGACGCTCCCGGATCCGGGCCTGGACCTCGAGCAAGTGCGCGCGACCGCGAGGGGTCAGTTCGTAGACCCGCCGAGTCCCTTCTCGGCGCGACCGCGCGAGCCCCTGGCGCACCAAGGACGTCAAGATCGGGTAGATCGCGCCCGCGCCCGGCCGCCATGCGCCGCGGGTTCGTTCGTCGATCCGCTGCGTCAGCTGGCCCCCGTAGATCGGCCCACTTTGCATCAGGTGCAGGGCATACGTTCCGACCAAGCCACCGGGCCAGGGCCGTCCGGGCCGCCGAGGAGGGACCACGCGGTCGCGATTATATCGAAATATATATCGAAATCGATATTCCCTTTCCGCTCACCCGGGGCGTGCGGGGCGAAGGCGTTCGCGTCCGAGGATCCGCTCTTGGATCTCGCTGGTCCCCTCCACGATCGGAAAGACGCGGGCGTCGCGAAGGAGGCGCCCCGCTCGGCTCGCCCGCTCACCGGTCGGCTCGGCCCAGGCGTCGAACGCCCGATGGGCGATGCGGAGCGCGGCGCGGGAGGCCGCGAGCTTGGCCGCGGAGGCGTACGGCGCGAACGGCTCTTGCCGGTCCCGGCGACGCGCCGCTTCCTGGACCAGCGCGGCGGCGGCTTCGAGTTCGGAGAAGCTCCGGGCCACGGCAAGGAGTTTCACGTCCGAGGGGTCGGTCCGGGCCGCGGTTTCGAGTTCGTCGAGCGCCGCGCGAGCGACGCCGAGCGCGCAGGCCGCGATCCCGATCCGACCGCCGACAAGGCTGTTCAACGCGATGCCGAGGCCCTCCCCTTCCGGCCCCAACAGCCGGTCCGGGGGAAGCTCGAGGTCGTCGAAGCGGAGTTCGGTCGTCTCGCTCCGGTCGAGGCCGAGCTTTTCGAGGTGGCGGACCACGACGACGCCGCCCGTCCTTCGGGGCACAAGGAAGGCGCTGATCCCGCGGCGGCCGAGGGCGGGGTCGTGGGTGGCGAAGGTGAGGAGGAGGTCCGCGCTGTCGCCGTTCGAAATGAACGTCTTGGCGCCGGTGAGGGTAAACCGCCCTCCGGTGAACCGGTATCGGCTTTGAAGCGCCGCCGCGTCCGACCCCGCCTCGGGCTCCGTCAGGGCGAACGCCCCGAGCATCTGACCCGTCAGGAGCGGCCGGAGCCACTGCCGCTTCTGCGCTTCGGTGCCCCACCGGGCGATCGGGTACGCGCAGACCGAAAGGTGGACCGACAAGAGCACCGCAGTGGCCGGATCGACTCGGGCGATCTCCTCGAGCACGGCGGCGACGGTCTCGGTCGACTCGCCTCCGCCGCCCCACTCGACGGGCTGACCGAGTCCGAACAATTCCGCCCGCCGAAGCCGCTGTCGCAGCGGGCCGTCCGGACGGAGGTCGGGAGGGTCGGCGAGCAAGGGGCGGAGTTCCTGGTCGGCGAACTCGCGGGCCCGGCGTCGCCAGGCGTCCGGGGAGCGCTCCACAGCCGCGCGAGGTT
>JAKAVH010000269.1 GCA_021827545.1 Thermoplasmata archaeon | reverse complement strand
TGCGACGCTTGAGGTCGTTCAGGACCGCCCCGCCCCGTCCGATCGCCGCGCCGGGGTTCGCGGCCTCGATCGTGACCTCGCCGGTCTCGGGCTCGAAGAAGAGCTGGTTGATCTCGGCCTCGGCCGGGATCAGCTCCCGGACGAGCTTCTCCGCTTCCTTCGGGTCGATCAGCGTCTCGGGGTCGGACCGGACGACGACCCGCCGGTGGAGTCGCTGGGCGATCTGACGCAGGTAATCGCCGCTCGACAGGAAGGCGTCGAGCTGCTTGGTGTAGAGGACGATGTGCGGGCCTTCCAGCTCGATGTCGGTGACCTCGATTGCTTCGGGAAGCACCTCTTTCAGCGCTTCCCGGGTTTGGTCGACGAGAGAGTCGAAACTCATTCTGCCATGGAAAAGGTTGGGGCTGTGCGCCCCCGGCGCGTCCCGGTCCTACGGTAGCTGGGGAGGCAACGGTATCTTAAGGGCTTTCAGGCGTTTATTAATTTCGTCCTCGGTCAGTTCGCGGTACTCCTTGGCCGTGATGACGTTGACCAGGTAGCCGTCCCCGCTCGCGCTGTCGCGCTTCATCGCCGCGGTGAGCCCCCGCAGCGCGAGGTCGACCGCGTCCGCGGTCGACATGTCGCGCGAGTACCCCTCCTCGAGGAGACCGTAGGCGAACGACGACCCGGAGCCGACCGAGACGAATCGGTCCTCGATGCAGCCGCCGGCGGGGTCGACCGAGAAGACGTGCCCGCCCTTCGCGTCCACCCCCCCGAGGATGAGCCAGGCGTAGTAGGGGTAGTAGCGGTTCCCGCTCAGGATGTTGGCGAGCAGCGTCGCCGCGCCCTCCGCGCTCAGGGGGGCGCTACGTCGAAGCCGGTAGAGCGAGACCTCCGCCTTCAGATACCGAGCGAGGACCTGGGCGTCGCCGACCAGTCCCGCGATCGTGATCCCGATGTTCTGGTCGATCTTGAAGAGCTTCTGGGTCTGCTTGTTCGAGATGAAGTTGCCGGCGGTGGCGCGGCGCTCGGTCGCGAGGACGACCCCGTCCTTGCAAACGATGCCGATCGTCGTGGTCCCTTTCAACAGGCGCTCCTCATCGACGGCACTGACCACGCTCTGCATCGTTCGACCTCCGAGTAACCGGAACGCCAACGGCGGACCCGAGGACTCTATATAACGGCTCACGCGGCGGTTACCGCGGGACCACGAAGACACCCCGCCGCCCGCGGCCGCGACCGGGGCGTCGAACGCCGGCCGGCCACGACACCGATTAAAACCTCCTCCGCTACGGGAGCCCGATCGTCCATGATACGGCACGAGGTCGTCGTGGTGGGAGCCGGCCTCGCCGGACAGCGGGCGGCGCTCGCGGCCGTCGAGGCGGGGCGGGACGTCGCGGTCGTCTCGAAGCTCCACCCGTTACGATCGCATTCGGGCGCGGCGCAGGGCGGGATCAACGCCGCCGTCGGCGCCGAGGACTCGGTGGACACCCACATCTACGACACGGTGAAGGGGTCGGATTACCTCGGTGACCAGGACGCGATCGAGTTCTTCTGCCGCGAAGCCGGGCCGACGGTCGTCGAGATGGAGCACTTCGGCACGATCTTCAGCCGGGCCCCCGACGGCTCGCTGGCGCGTCGGGCGTTCGGCGGCGCCGGGTTCCCGCGCACGATCTACGCCGCCGACCGAACGGGACTCGCGCTCCTCCAGGGGCTCTGGGAGCGTCTCGGGACCGAGGAGTTCACCCTCTACTCGGAGTGGGACCTCACCGACCTCCTCGTCCGGGACGGGAGCGTCCAGGGCCTCGTCGCCTTCGACCGGCGTCGCGGCGAGTTCGAGATGATCGGGGCGAGGTCGGTCGTGCTCGCGACCGGACCGGCGGGCCGGATCTACGGGCACACGACGAACGCGCACAGCTGTACGGGAGACGGCCTCGCGGTCGCCTACGACGCGGGCGCGTATCTGAAGGACATGGAGTTCGTCCAGTTCCACCCGACCGCCCTGCTCGAGTCGAGCATCCTGATCACCGAGGGCGCCCGCGGCGAGGGCGGCTACCTCCGCAACTCGGCCGGCGAACGGTTCATGTCGAGGTACGCGCCCCACGTGCTCGAGCTCGCGTCCCGGGACGTCGTCTCGCGGGCGATCGTCACCGAGGTCCTCGCGGGCCGCGGGTTCCACGGCCCGTACGGCGACTACGTCCACCTCGAGCTGATGCACCTCGGGAAGGAGAAGGTCGAGAGCCGCCTCCAGGAGATCTGCGACTACTCGCGGCACTTTGCCGGGATCGACCCGGTCACGGAGCCGATCCCTGTGTACCCGGCCCAGCACTACATGATGGGCGGGATCGGCACGAACATCCGCGGCGAGACGAACCTCCCCGGGCTCTACGCCGCGGGGGAGGCGGCGTGCGTCTCGATCCACGGGGCGAACCGACTCGGGGGAAATTCGCTCCTCGAGACCCTCGTCTTCGGCAAGCAGGCGGGCGTCGCCGCCGCCGAGCACGCGGAGAGGGCGACCGCCTCGGCCCTGGACCCCGCCGATCTCGACCGTTCGGTCGCGCCGATCCGGGCCTGGTCGAGCCGGTCGGACGGCGAGGATCCGTCGACCTTGCGCACCGAGATGCAGCGGACGATGGATCGGTACGTAGGCATCTACCGCAGCGAGGCCGATCTCCTCGAGGGCCTTCGTCAGATCCGTGCGCTCCGGGCCCGGTTCGAGCGCGTGCGCGTGGTCGATCGGTCGCGGGTCTTCAACCTGAACCTCACCGACGCGGTCGAGACGGGCCACATGCTCGAGCTCGCGGAAACGATCGTGGTGGGGGCGTACGCCCGCACGGAAAGCCGCGGCGCGCACTCCCGAACCGATTATCCGAAGCGGGACGATGCGCGGTGGATGCGGCACACGCTCGCGAAGAAGGCCGCGGACGGGCCCCAGTTGTCGTACTCGCCGGTCGCGTACACGCGGTGGGAGCCGAAGGAGCGGGTGTACTGATGGCCGACACGACGATCTCCGCTACCTTCGACGTCTACCGATTCGACCCCGCGGTCGACCGCTCCGCGCGCTACCAGCGCTACACTCTCGACCTCGCCCCGCACACTCCCGTCCTCACGGCGCTGCTCCGGATCCGGGCCGAGGTCGACCCCACGCTGTCGCTGCGCTACTCGTGTCGGAGCGCGATCTGCGGGTCCTGCGCGATGCAGGTGAACTCGAAGAGCCGGCTCGCCTGCGAGACCCCGGTCGGGCCCGAGATCGCACGCCACGGGCGCATTGTCGTCGAGCCTATGCACAACC
>JAKAVH010000085.1 GCA_021827545.1 Thermoplasmata archaeon | reverse complement strand
CACGCTGAGCGGCTTGTCCGGCTTTCCTTGAGCGAGCTCGGCCGGGGAGGTGTGGGTCTCGCGAGCGGCCTGGATCGCCTTCTGCTTGACCTTGAGGAGCGGGACGCCCCGGACCTTCCGGTAGATCTCGTCGTCCAGCCCGTCGAACTGGAGGTAGAGCGTGTGGAGGCCGGCCTCCCGGCACGCCTGGGCGAAGCCGGGTTCGTTCGCGATCCGAATGCCGTTCGTCGCGACCTGGATCTGCTTGAACCCCAAGTCGCGCGCCATGCTGACGGCGTCCAAGAACAGGGGGCTCAACGTCGGCTCGCCACCGGAGAACTGCACGGCGACCGCGCCAACCGGCTTCTGCTCCCGCAAGGTCTTCAGCATGAAGTGGATCTGCTCGCGGGTCGGCTCGTAGACGTAGCCGGCGGCGTTCGCGTTGGCAAAGCAGACCGGGCACTTCAGATTGCAGCGGTTCGTGAGGTCGATCAGCGCGAGCCCCGTGTGGGACTTGTGGTGGCTGCACATCCCGCACGTCGTCGGGCACCCTCGGAACTTGTCGTAGTACGGGTTCTCGTATCCGACTCCATCGTGGGCGTACACCTCCATTCGGAGGTACAGATCGACGTCGTTCGAGATGATGTCCCAGAAGTACCCGTGCGTTCGGCAGGTCTTCTCCATGATGACCCGGCCCTCCTTCTCCCGCACGACGGCCGGGATCACCTTGATGCATTCAGGGCAGACAGACGCCGTCTTCCGGGGCAGGCCCCGCGGGGCCTGGAACTCCTGCATTACTCGCGCCGGCATGCTCCTTTCCTCTTTCCTGGTCGTTCGCCCGAGGGCGCTGGACCTTGGAGTAGGCACCCCTCTATGGCTACATAACCCATCTGTCGTTCCTGCCGCTACAATCCCGACTATCCGTGACGTGGAGTCGCATGGTCGGATTCGCTACAACCGCCTTCCTTTGGCCGTTCCGACCGAGGCGGGAGCCCCCGCCGGTCGGCCCGACAGTTTATGGCCCGCCATCGCTCACCCGTCGGACGAACGGCCATGAAGCGACGGCGATCTCCCCCGCAGGGCGCGCGAAGGCCACGGGGTCGAACGGCCCGTCGGGGAGCGTCCACTACCCCCCGTTTCGTCGGTCGGGACCCTTCGCCTATTTTGGACCGGTATCCGCCCAAATCGTCGGATGCCTCCGTTCCCGCCTCTCCCCCTTCGCCCGCCGCTCCGGTCCCGGGTTCGTTCCCCGAGCGGCCGGGGCCCGCGGCCCCGCCCGGGAGCGCCCCCCCGAGCCCGACGGAGCCCCGGTCCCCCCTGATCCATCTCGAGCGGCCATTCGACATCGACGAGTTCAGCCAGCTCCTCGGGGAAACCGCGATCCGGGTAACGGTTCCGCGCGACGCCCTCCCCGAAGTGCTCCGGCGGATCTCCGACTTCATGGGCTTCGGAATCTACGTCTACGAATTCACGGTGCGACCGGCCCCCTCGGAACTGCTTCGGAATTACATCGTCGAGCTGAGACGGGTCGACTACTCAGCCGAGAAGGCGGCCTGGGTGCCGTTTGTCGAGCGGGGTACCTCGGATAGCCCGTTCGGCCCGGGCGCCTCGGGAACCCCCTGAGCCGGGGCGACTCCTCCGGAACCGCCGGAGCCGTGGCATACGGTTCGAGGCACCGTTAAGGCCCGGAACGCGTCCACCCCCCCGATGATCGGTTCGTCCCCCGAACGATGGGAAGCGGAGCTTCGGGCGCTCCGGGACGAGATCGGCGAGCTCCGAACAGAGCAGAAGGAGCTTGCCCGAGCCGTCGCGGAGCTGGTGACCACGTTCCGCTCGCTCGCCATGCACCTGGGTGTCGCAGTCGAGCCGTACCGCAAGAAGGGCGAGCCGAGCAGCGAGCGCGACTTGTCCGGGTTCGCCTGACCCCGCGCGGGTCGGTCGCCGCCTAGAGCGGCGAGTGGCGGTCCGGGGGCCGGCGCACGCGCCGCCGGGGATCGACCCAATACGCGACGAGCGCAGCGACCGCACCGGTCGCGACCCCGCCGGTGGTGGCGATCAGGGCGGGGGAGACGGCGAAGGTGGCGGCCGAACCGGTCGGTTCGAAGCGGATCGTGAGCCCGGCCGGTGCGCCGTCGAGCGTGACGTTCCCCTCCGACGGGGTGGCCACGTAGCCGGAGACCGAGCCGACCGCGAACGGATAGGTGCCGTTCGCTAGCTCGAAGAGGATCGCGGTGGCGTTCGACCGTTGGGATTCGTTCCCGACCGAAGCGGACCAATAGGTTCCCGTCGGCAGTCCCGTCTCCGTCACGGTCAGGGCGTACTCGCTCACCGGCGTCCAGATGTACGTCAGGCTGGCGGAGGCGGAGTTGCCGATCACGACCGCATCGGCTGTCGGATCAAAGATCGCCGGCACGGGCTCGAGGCCGACCGGAATCGTCGCGATCACGGCGAGCGGATCGGGCGTGAGGACGACGACCCGGCTCGTCAGGTACGCTGCCGCGTACGCGAGGCCGTTCACCGGGTCGTAGGCGAGACCGAGCGTCACCGGGTCCGTCATCGTCCTTCCCACGAAAGCGAAGGTCGTCGCGTTCAAGGCGTAGACCCACGCGTACGCCCCGCCGGACGACACGTTGACGATCTCGTTCGCGTCGGACAGCAGCAAGAGCCGGTCCCGCGCGTCGTACGCGGCCTGCCACGGGTAGAATCCCGTGAGGTTCACGGTCGCCGCGACGGGCCCCTCGAGGGGGTCGATGACGGTGAGGTTGCTGGAGAGCTCGTTCGTCACGATGACATCGCCGCTCGCCGGGTCGAGGAGGAGGTTGGTCGGGTAATGCCCGACGGTCCACCGAGCGATCGGCTGCCCCGAGCTCAGCGAAAATGCCTCGACTTCCCCGTACCGTCCGCTGTCCGACGCGACCAGGAGCAGGCCGAGCGGGGGGTCGACCGCCAACGCCGTCGGTTGCGCGGCGACCGCGATGGACCCCACGATGCGGAACGTCGAGGCGTTGATGATCGTCACGTTCGCGTTGTCGACCGTCGCGACGTATGCCCGGCCCGCGACGGGGTCGATCGCCACGGCCGACGGCCCGCCGTCGATCGGGATCGTCGCGAGGATGGTCGGCGGCGAGCCCGACAGCACGGTCACATTGTTGGAGTTCGCGACCCAGAGCCGCCCGGTCGCCGGGTCGACGGCCAGCGCGCCCGGACCGCCTCCGACTGCGACCTGGGCGATCGGCTGAAGGGTCGCGGCGGCGAACCCCCAGAGCTGGGCGGTGTCCTCGTCCGCCACCCAGACCGACGCGTCGGCC
>JAKAVH010000076.1 GCA_021827545.1 Thermoplasmata archaeon | reverse complement strand
AAATTGACGCTGATGGCGTACATGAAGAGCACCAGGCCCGGGATGAGGATCTGCCAGTAGGGGAGGACACAGATGCCCACCTGGCAGTTGACTAGGAATCCCTGCAGGTCGACCACCGACAGCGCGGTGATCGCGCCCCACTCCGGGAAGTACATCGTGGGGAAGATCAAGAACCCCAGAAAGACGAGCACGCCGAGGAACAGAGGCACTGTGCCGACGTCGAGGGACATCTGGATGAAGACCGGGTAGACGCTGTTCGGCATGATGTGGCGGCCGATGATCCGTCGGTTGCTCGCGCCGCTCGCCCGGGCGGCCTCGACGTACTTCTGCTCCCGGACCACGAGAACCTGCCCGCGGACGAGTCGCGCGTAGAACGGCCACCAAACGGCCATGAAGGCGAAGATCAGCAGGAGGATCCGGGTGTTCGTGGGGCTCAGGCTGCCCAGCGTGTGAACGCTGGCCGTGACGACCGAAACGACGATGATGACGAACAGGATCTGGGGGATGGAGAGGAAGATGTCGACGAGGCGCATGAGGGCCTCGTCTACGACGCCGCCGTAGTAGCCCGAGACCGAGCCCACGACGAGCCCGCCCAGCGCGCCGCCGCCAACGACCGCCACCGAGATCAGGAGCGACCAGTCCGCGCCGCGCAAGAGGCCGTCGAACAGGTTGTAGAAGGTAGGCCCCGCCGGGTAGATCGTGAGGGACCCCAAGGGGAGCGGACCGGTCGAAAGAGGAGCGAACGATAAGGTCGGGGGTATCATCGACGGGTTCGACTTCGGAGTCTGGTAGCACCCCGCGTGCGGCGGGGTCGTCCCTTGCTGGTAGGTGCAGATCTGCGGGCTGCCGCTCGGACAGAGATTCGGGTTGCCGCCGCCCTGGTTGGTCGAGCAGTACCCCGTCAGCTGCGTCCAAGGGAGGGGCTGGGTTGCCGCGTAGATCGCGATCCCGACGAAGAACAGAAGGACGACGAGGCCGATGACGGCGAGGGTGTTGCGTCGCAGGAAGTACCACGTGCGGCGCAACTGGGCCAACCGAGGGTTGGGCCGGCGCCCCCGGGGAGGGCCGGCGTCTTCGGCGGGAGCGGCTCCCATCGAGCTACCCCAGCCGGACCCGCGGGTCCAGGTACGCGTAGAGGACGTCGACGATGATGTTCGCGAACACGATGATGAAGGTGAAGAGGAGCGTCGTCCCAAAGATCAGCGCGAAATCGATGGGCCCGGAGCTGATCTGGACCGAGTAGGCGAGCATCAATCCCACTCCGTTCAGATGAAAGACGTCCTCGATCACCGGGAAGCCCCCGATGAAGAACGCGAACAACAGCCCCATGACCGTGATCGTCACGTTGAGCGAATTGCGGCCAGCGTGACGTCGCACCACGAGACTCTCGGGAACTCCCTCCGCGCGGGCGGTCCGGACGAAGTCGAGATTCATCACCTCGAGCATGCTGTTGCGGACGAACCTCAGGAGGACCGCGATGGTCCCGAACGCGATGACGAGCGCCGGGAGGATCATCCGAAGCACCGTGTCGAGGGCCAGCCAGTACATCCCGTGGAGGAGAGCGTCGACCGTGGGGAACCCGGTGGGGGTGCTCTGGATCCCATTATGAAGGATCCAGGTGGGATAGCCCGAGAGCAGGGTTCCGGACGCGAAGCAGTTCGGGAGGGGCCAAGATTGGGTGAGCTCGGTGAAGGTCGACTCACCGGCCGGACACCAAGGAGTGTGGGTGACGTATCCGGTGCCGCTTCCAATACCTATGACCAGGGCCATGAGGACCAGCGACGCCAGGAGGAACCCCGGCATGGCATAACCGGAGAACGACATGATCCGTGCGGCCTGGTCAATAGGCCGATTGCGGTTGACCGCAGCGAGGTTCCCGAGCGGAATCGCGATGACCAAGATCAGCGCGAGCGATAGGACGGCCAGCTCGAGAGTGTAGGGCAGGTACCAGGAGAGGACCGTGGTGACGGGCAAGCCGCGGATGCTCGAGATGAGGTTGGCGGCGGCGCTGTGGTTGCTGACCGTCCCCCACTGGAACGTGAGACTGTTGAAGATGTAGATGCCCCACTGCACGGGAATCGGCTGGTCGAGACCTAAATCGTGAACGAACTTCAGGTAGTACGGGTTGGGGCACGGCGACGTGGCGGTGGTCGGGCACGGCCCTTGGCCGGGCACCAGGGTGGGGTTGTAAATCCACGGGGCACGTTGCGACGGGGATCCGTAGACCGCCACCAGGCGATTCTGGATCGGCAGCGAGCTGACCAGCGCGAAGGTGATGGTCATCACCCCGATGATCACCGGGACGAGCAGGATCAGGCGGCGAATCACGTAGACCGACATCCGCATGGCCCGGACCTCGCTCCGCAACCCTCCACCGAGGCGTAGTACTTAAACATTGGACGACGCGAACCGGGGCCAGGGGGTCGGCTCGGCCCTGTGGGGCTCCCCCCTGCGGCCCGCCTCAGTTGGCCGGGGCCGTGGTCGGGCGACCCCGGGATCCGACGGCCGCCGGCCGCGTGTCGGGCTGCAGCGGCGTGCGCAGCGTTCGGAACGTTGCCGAGAGGTAGGGGCCGACCGGCGACCCGGACCGGGGAAAGGAGAACGCCACCCGGCCTCCCGGTGAGCCCGGGACGCGACGGGGTTCATGTAAGGTATATATGGTGCGTCCCGTTCGGGGTCGGCGTGGGGCCTGCAGGCCCCTAGCACGGAGTCAGTGGAATGAGAGCCATCGGTATGCGTCGATATGCGACGGTTGTAGCGGTCCTCGTGGTCGTGTTGCTGGGCCTGAGCGTGTTCGGGGCTGGCAGTGTCCAAGCCCTTACGGTTCAGGGCGCCACGGGAGCCGCGAGTCCGACGGTGTCCCACACCGTGAACGCGGCTCGGGCGACGAGTGCTGTGACGAGCGCAGCGGCCCCCGCTGCGGCCGGCCCCCACCCCGGTACGCTCCAGATTTACGAGGTCGCCCCCGGCGGTGCCCCCACCGTCGACCCGGCGGTCGCGTACTACACGGTGGATGACGAGCCGATTACCAACGTTTACCAGACCCTGATTGCTTTCAACGGGACCCAGACGGGGCCCTACTACCAGAACTGGACGCCCGAGGTCGCGACCTGCGTCCCCGGCTCTCCGGCCTGCACGGCGCAGTTCGGCAGCTCGCTCGTCTACAACAACGCGACGACCGGCGCGCCCCAGTACTACACCTTCGAGATCGACTCGGCGGCGCACTTCTACGACCCGGCGACCGGTGCGAGCTGGGGTGTCTACCCCTCGGACGTGCTGTTCTCCTTCGCGCGGACGTTCTCCTGCTCGAACCTTCCTGT